>NZ_CAXPJM010000009.1:0-2316 GCF_964217435.1 Aurantimonas sp.
GCACGGGCCGGCGAGGCAGGCAAGGGCTTTGCGGTCGTCGCCCAGGAAGTGCGCGGCCTCGCCCAGCGCTCGGCGGAAGCCGCCAAGGAGATCAAGACCCTGATCGCCACGTCCCGCGAGCAGGTCGGCACCGGCGTCGAGCTGGTCACGGCGTCCGGCAAGTCGCTGGAGGAGATCGTCACCGAAGTCAGCGCCATGGCGGAAGTCATCTCGACCATTGCCTCCTCGGCCCGCGAACAGGCGACGAGCCTGCGCGAAGTCTCGGGTGCCGCCGACCAGATGGACAAGGTGACCCAGCAGAACGCCGCCATGGTCGAGGAAGCCACTGCGGCCAGCCAGACGCTGGCCAACGAGACCGACGAACTCGCCCATGCCATGGCCAAGTTCAGCACCAGTGCCGGCAATGCCGGCGCCCGCCGCAGCGAAGGCCGGGCGCAGCCGCAGCGCCATGCCCCGTCCCGCGGCGTGACGCAGATGCGCACGACCGGTTCGGGCGGTGCCGCCCGCGCGCCGCAGGCACAGGAAGATGGTTGGGAAGAATTCTGACCGACCCCGCCGGCGCCCTCACGGCAATCGGCGAAGCAGCATGATCAGAACGGCCCGGGGCGGGATGCCGCCCCGGGCCGTTCTGCGTCGGTCTGGACGGCATTGGCAGGTATCGCGCCGCGTCCCATGCGGACGACGATACTGGCCGGAATACCGCTGTACATGCGTGAGAAGTAATAAGCCTGCCATGCAGAAGTGCTGATCCGGCGTCGCGCAAGCTTTGGCGTGGACTATCCGGCGCGAGGGACTTCGCGGTAACGGAAATTTCAGCAGCCGCGGCTAGAAATTTCTGACGGCCCGATTGGCCCTTCCGGAAACCGTTCCGCGACAAGGCCCTCTGTCCGTCACGAAACCCCGCCGATTGCGCGGATACTGGCGTTCGCCCGGCGGTGGCGACGCATCCCAGCTAAGGTTCGATGCCGATGTTGTCGCGAATGTCCCTTCCAGCAAAAGTCTCTCTGATGGTGGTCGCCTGCCTGGCGATCCTGACCGCCATGTTCGGCATCGCCGGTGTCGTTCTCCTGCAGGAAGAAGGACGTCAGCGCGCGGTCGAGCGTCAGGAAAGCAACATGCGGGTCGCATGGGAGGTTCTGCGCAATTATGGCGGCGAGTTCCGTCTCGAGGGTGACACGCTTTACGCCGGCAACCAGCCGCTGAACGATTTCTTCGAGCCGGTGGACAAGGTCAAGGCACTGGTCGGCGGCACCGCCACCGTGTTCATGAACGACACCCGCGTCTCCACCAACGTCATGAAGCCGGACGGTGGCCGCGCCGTTGGCACGGTTCTCGCCCGTGGCCCGGTGCATGACGCGCTGTTCATCGAGGGCCGGCCGTTCCGCGGCCAGGCGGACATTCTGGGCACCTCCTTCTTCACCGCCTATGACCCGATCAAGAATGCTGCCGGCAAGACCATCGGCGTCCTTTATGTCGGCGTGCCCGAGGCGGAGTTCTTCACCGCCGTCAAGGCGCTGGAAATCCGGCTTGGCGTCATCTCCGTCATCGGCGCCGTGCTGATCGGTCTGGCGGTCCTGTGGATCTCCAAGCGCATGTTCGCGCCGCTGCAGAAGCTGACCGAAACCGTCGCGGAAGTGGCCGACGGCAAGACCGACGTCGAGGTCGTCGGGCTCGATCGCTCCGACGAGATCGGTCGGATGGCCAATTCGGTGGAGCATCTGCGTCACGCGGTCATCGAGCAGCATCAGCTGAAGCAGCAGGCCGCCACCGCTGCCGCCGACGAGGAGGCCGAGCGGATCCGCCAGGCCGAACTGGGCGAGGGCTACGTCAAGGCGCATGCGTTCTTCATGGCCGAGATGACCGAAGGCTTCGAGCGACTGGCCAGCGGCGACCTGACCGCGCGTCTCGACCAGGAATTCACCAAGGATTACGAGGGCGTCCGCGGCCTCTTCAACGATGCCATCGCCAAGCTCGAGACCGCCTTCTCCGGCGTCGTGACGTCCATCGCCTCGATCCGCACCGGTCTCGGCGAGATCAACACCGCGTCGAACGATCTCGCCCACCGCACCGAGCAGCAGGCGGCGAGCCTCGAAGAGACCGTCGCAGCCCTTGGCGAAGTCACCCAGGCCGTCAACGAGACCGCTGAAGGTGCCGGCAAGGCGCAGCAGGTGGCCTCGGGGGCCCGTGAAAAGGCCCAGAAGGGCGGCGAGGTCGTCGGCAAGGCGGTCGCGGCCATGGGCCAGATCGAGCAGTCCTCCGAGAAGATCAACTCGATCATCTCGGTCATCGACGAGATCGCCTTCCAGACCAACCTCC
>NZ_CAXPJM010000010.1:0-172446 GCF_964217435.1 Aurantimonas sp.
GCGCCGGCCTCCTGCTCCTTCAGCATTCCAATGATCTGTTCCTCTGTGAACCGTGATGGTCGCATCGTCCGTCTCCGTGATCGACGGACTCTACCCAAATCTGGAGGAAGTTCAGGGTCTCAGGTCATGCTGAATGCATTCATCGTGTCCATGACCGCCGACGCAGCGTTTCGCAACATCATGCTGGCTGGGGGAAGCGCAGACAAGGCTGTCTACAATGCTGCACTCGACTTGCGTCGCAGCGAGGCTTTCGTAGCAAACTTTCGAGCTTGTCTTCTTTCATTGCGCCCGAGCGGGGCATTCGCATTCGAAAAGCTCGAATCGTTCCCGCGACCGACCCGCCTGCTGCGCTACAAGCTAAAGAAGATCGACCATCCAATCCTGAGATTGCCACTCTTTTCTGAATCCAGTAGCGGCTTGGTACTGTCCGACGAGCAATGGGCAGCCATAGAACCCCACGTGCAGAAGGCGCGCTTTCTGCACCATAAGCATAGTATGGCGACGCGGAACGATGTGGATTCCGGTGCGTGGGTCATTCGCAACGAGGTGAGTTGGGATCGACTTTCGAGCGACCTCAACCGCTCGCCGAGCAATACGGCCCAACGTTTCACTGCTTTTCTCGCGAGCCCATCCTTCCAGCAGGCTACGTTAGCCCTCCTTCGGCTGGACGGATTACATAAGGACGGCGAGCAGCTCGACGTGCCGATGTTCGTCCGGACACCACGATCGAAGCGCTAGCTTAGAGGCGTGCGGTGACGTAGCCCGACAAATAGTTTGCGTTTGGCCCGATCCACAAGGTCCGGAAACGCGAACTTCCGCCGCGATTTGCGACACATAGATCGCTTCCCGCGACACAACAGGATGATTTTCGCATAGCCTGCTTCCGGATAACCGGCGTCACCACGCTCTGAGGATCTGATTCATCCGCCTTCACCTTTCAGTTAGTGGAAGGTCTAATCTCACTGTCATGACGCTGATCGCCGCCTGATATTCGTCGCTCTGCTCGCCGCGTTCGCGGCGGGTTCGGCTGCACATGCCGCAGGTTCGGCGAAGATGACCGCCGACATGATCGCTGTCGACGTTGCATCCATGGACACGGCGGGCTGCGAAACCTGAGATGATTCTGAAGCCGGCGATATGGGCATCGCATGCGATTTCCTTTGCGGCTCGGGTAGTTTCGCGGCTATTCTCGGACCGCAGGCGGATCGGCTCGTTCAGCCGACCGGCGGGTTCATCGACCCCGTGGTAGCCGATAACCGTTGCGGACTGACGGGTCCTCCTGCGAAGCAGCCCCCTCGAACTCTCATCTGATCGGACGTCCGGCACGCTCTCGCCTCCGGCCGTCTTTCCATGCTTTCCGGTGCGTTGGCGCCGGAGCAGGGCTGTAGCCGATGCCGGTCTTATCCGGCGTTCCGGCAGGCGACCACCCGATCAGTGAGTGTTGAACAATGGCCCTACCTCCGGACCGAGCACTTCGTGCGCTTCGATGTCTGCTACTCCGAGCCGAGCGGACTTTCTTCACCAAACCCGACGCCGAGATGGACAACTGGGACAATGACTTCCTCGACCTGGTCGAGGAAGCGAATCTCAGCTTCCAAGGAACGGCGGATGGCGAGATCGCCTTCGGCGCGCTCAAGGGCTTCCTCGACGTCCGCTATGGCGCACGCGACGGATCCGCCTGTGCAGAGTTCTCGTGGGAGGGACAAGACGAGAATGACCCCGCCTGCGGTCGCGGATGGGCAGCACTCGGCACCGCCGGACGCCTCGTCGGGCACTTCTACATCCACAACGGCGACGATTCAGGGTTCGTTTGCGAACGTGGGTGAATTCTTCAACAGCCTGCTAGGACGATCGGAAACGATCGACCATGTCCTCTACCGCATCGACGGTGAGCGAAATGTTTGACCGCTGTGGGCAATGGAGCAGCGTATACGTCGTGTCGTATGCGCTGGCACTTACCGTGCACTCCACGCAAGCTTCAGGGAGCCACACGCCGGCTCGATGGCTTACGGAATGCTTCCCCCCAGGCGCCAACTTCATAGCCGTCAGTGTCCCCGACGGGACCGCTACAGGGACGACATTTTTCGTTTTGAAGTAAAGGCCTGATCGGAATGCCGCGTCGGTAGACCTGGACGTCAAAATGTAGCCGTCACGGGACGTCACCAGGCATGACCGTGAAGAAGTGTATTCCATCCACCGGTGGCAACATGCGAGTAGCGATACTCCGTATAGCTGCGCGACCTTCGCCAGATCGTTCCAGTCCGGCTGACTATTTGCATCGATCCGCTCTCGGAAATGGTCGAGCGGCATCAGGAGGGTTGCTGCGAAAAGATTGGCCTGCCGCTCGACTTCCCGATACTCAGCACCCTGACCAAACATGTCTTCGGTGGAGCACTCGATCCCATCGGGGAAATCGAGGCGATGCAGGAGGTAATGTCCGAATTCGTGGGCGATCGTGAAGCGCTGCCTGCCCTCGGTCGTCGTGTCGTTGTAGAAAATTCCCCAGCCCGACCGACCGCGGGGCGCAGGCTTCAACATCCCCTCGAAACCTTCGATGTCACCGCCCCTGACCGCAGTGACTGCGTCATCCGGAAACCGTTGCGCTGAATATTCCCGAGCCAGCTTCTCGACGTCTATAGGATAGCAGTCGGCGTCGAATGCCCTGAGAACTTTGGTCAAGTCGAAAGCCCATCGTTCCGGCGTCATGGCATCTCGTCAGTCGTCCCAGAGGTCGATCATCTTCCTGATTTTGGACTTCGCATCGTTGTCCAGCGACCGGTACTTCCTGAAGAATGCGCGATCAGTGGCATCTTCCTCCGAGACCGATGATTCGTCCACCGCCATCAGGAACTCGACAGTCGTGTCCAGCGCTTCCGCTATCCGCGCCAGCTTCTCGGCCGATGGCTTTGTCTCCGGGCGATTCTCGATTTCCCAAATATAGCTCCGGCTCGACCCGCTCGCTTCTGCCAGCGCTTCCAAGGTCATCTTCTTCGCCTTCCGTAACCGCCGAACACGTTCGTTCAGAGCTTCCGGCATCGCACACCCCCAGAATCAGACGTTGACCGTCCATTGCACTAAGTTCGGTATATCGGAAATTATGGGGTTGCACAGCGATAGTCGATAGTCCATATCACGTTCGGTGAGCCGAATTTTATTTTATGGTTAACCGACTCTTGTCGTTATGAGGGCACCTCACTCAAGAGCAACGGCAAACCGGTCACGACGAGATACAGGGAAGAGATCGATGCCAGCCTACTTCACCGTCTACCCCCTCGGGAACGCCGATACGAACCTGACCCGTTTTGCGAACAACGACCTCATGGTCGTTGACTACGCCAACCGGCGAGATCCGAACGATCGCTACGATAAGCGGATCGATCTGGCCGAAGCCCTCAAGGGTGAACTCGAGGACGCGGATCGCGATAGTTTCCGCGTCGCCGTCTTCACCCACTTGGATGAGGATCACGTCGACGGCGCCGGCGACTTCTTCTGGTTCGAGCATACCAGCGCCAAACAGTCCTCGGACCGGGTCAAGATGGACGAGCTGTGGGTTCCGGCAGCTGCACTGACGGAGAAGAAGCTCCAGGACGATGCGCGTAGCATCTGGAAGGAGGCGCGATACCGCCTGAAGAATGGTGAGGGCATCAAGGTCTTCTCACGTCCTCAGGCACTTGCCGGTCTTCTCGCTGAATGGGGACTCACGGTCGAGGACCGGGAGGACTGTTTCGTCGATGCCGGCCAGACGGTGCCGGGCTTCGATCTCGATGGCGGCGAGCAAGCCGAGTTTTTCGTTCACAGTCCTTTCGCCTGGCGTCAGGACGACGGTCTCGTAGACCGGAACCAGAACGCAATCGTCATGCAGATGACTCTCCGGGATGGAGGGGAAGACAGCCACATCCTCCTCGGTGCCGACATCGAGCACGAAACCCTGTCGGAGATTGTCAGGACGTCACGGAAGTACGGGAACTCTGACCGTCTGGAATGGGACGTCCTCAAGCTGTTCCATCACTGCTCTTACCTCGCCCTGTCCAGCGAGAAAGGCGACGATGTCACCGAACCGGTCGAGGACGTGAAGTGGCTCTTCGAAGAGCTTGCTCGTCAGAAGGAGATCATCATTTCCCCGAGTTGGCCGATTCCCGCAAAGGGCAGCGCCGAGGACGATGACAAGCAGCCACCGCATCGCCAGGCCGCGAATTACTACAAGCGGATCATCAAGGACTCCGATGGCCAGTTCATCGTGACGATGGAATCGCCCACCACCGCGAAGCCGAAGCCGACCAAGCTGAAGGTGACGTCGACGGGCGTCTCTGTTGTCCTGGCTGGCGCTCCGACGTCCTCAGGGGCTGCCACTTCTGAATCGTCTCGGGCGGGCTGAATATGTGGCGCCCAAAGAGCAGTGAAGAGGTCGACCGCACGTCGCTTGAGGCACCATTGGCAATCGCGTTCGCAAAGTACGTCGAGGAAACTTGCGCCGACTTCGCTCAGCTGCGGGAATGTCGGCGCTATGCGAAGTCAGGCCGCGAGATTGTCTCTCTCGATTTGAAGATCGGCGTCCCGCAGCGTCCCATTTACCCGATCCTTCCAACCGAGGCGATATCGGTCGCCTTTTTCCCTGACAACGAGGGCGCGCCATGGGTCTTCGTTGCCCGGGAGGATTTCCCCGACACGCCCCATCAGAACCTGATGCCTGAAGGCCAGCCGAGCGCGCTCTGCATCGACGATCGGCCGTGGCAGGATGCCCGGGCCAATTACACCCCATCAGAACTCATGGGACGTATTGTCATGTGGTTCGACAAGGCTTGTCAGGGAGAACTGCACGGCACCGATCAGCCTTACGATCCGGTGTTCCTCTATGACAGCGCTCACGAAGTGATCGTGACTTCGCAGGCCGAGCAGACAATGGCTGACGGCGAGCGGCTGGATATCTGGACGACCGATGACAGCCGAAAATACCTAATCGTGGTGCCATTCGATCGAGAACGTGCCGCATCGGTGTCTACGGCCGGCCTGCAGGTTGTCTATGCCGAGGTCAGGCCCGACAAGATGTCGAGGATCAGACGAGCGCCGCAGAACCTTCGCCGGCTCGTTGAAATGCTCAAAGAACGAGATCTGGACCTCCTGCCCGCACTCCAGTCGGCCGTGGAGGATTGGTTGGCCCTTGCTCGAGAAGACAGGGACAAGGCCTGGAGCTTCTGTATTCTTCTGCATATGCCCCAGATCCACCCCCGTACAGGGGAGATTGGCAGCACCAACCTCTCGGCCTTCATGTGCAGCAGCAGTGGTGGTGAAATTGGCCAGGCGCTTGGAATTCTGGATGCCAATGACAGCGATCAAGCGGGCGAGGTTAAGTATGTGCGTCTCTTCGCGGCGAAGCCGCAGGCGGAGGGGCTGGATACGATCGGAGTCTCGGTGGCTCCCGTTCACCTTCAGCTGAATGCGGCAAGAGCTAAGCTCATGTCGGGGCGAGAGGAAACGGCTATTCGCCGCGTTGCGATGATCGGAGCCGGATCGCTTGGCTCCAGCCTTGCCGAGATGCTCGTCCGCGAGGGACAGTTCCAATGGACGATCATCGATGACGATTTCTTTCTCCCGCACAATGTCAGCAGGCACACGCTGCTTGCTAACGATCTCGGCCGTTCCAAAGTCAACCGACTTGCCAGCCGTCTTCATTCGATCCGTGGCGATGCCGATCTGATCCCAATCCACGAGAACGTCCTTCGGGGCGGACCTGACGGGAAGGCGGCCGGGGCGCTGGACAGTGCGGACTTGATCGTTGACGCCTCCGCTTCCGTGACGGTTTCGCGCTGGCTCGCGGACCGCCCTAGCACACCGCGGGTCCTCAGTACCTTCTTCACGCCGGCGGGACGATCGGCAGTTCTGATGTGTGAATCTGCGGATAGGAAAGTGACACTCAGGGATGTCGAGGCCGTGTATCTGCGCGAAGTGCTCACCAATCCGCTTCTCCACGACCACCACCAGTCTGGGCAGCAAATGCGCTTTACCGGCGCATGCCGTGCCCTGACCAACCGGATTCCTACATCCTCTGTCGCCGTGCTGAGTGGCTTGATCGCAGGATCTGTGCCGGACGCCTCGAGCGCCGAAGACCCCGTTCTGAAAATCTGGACGATGCGGGACAACGGTGCGATCGACTGCCTTCCAGTTCCTGTCGCTACCATTCGTGCAGAAGCCGCAGACTGGACCGTCTTGTTCGTTCACTCCCTACTCGATGAACTCGTGGAAAAGCGGAAGATCGCGTTGCCGAACGAGACCGGCGGATCGCTGATGGGCATGATCGATTACGAGGCGCGCATCATTTCGGTCGTACATGCGCTACCAGCGCCGAAAGACAGCGTGGGAACGCCGACGAGTTTCGAGCGGGGCAAGCGAAATCTTCGTCGGCGGATTGACGACGCCCAGACTCGCTCCGGGGGGCAGGTCCGATACGTCGGCGAGTGGCATTCACATCCGGCCGGGCACTCGGCAGCGCCGAGTTCGGTGGACATGAAGCAGATCGAGGATTTGTCGGTCGCGCTGGAGATCGACGGTCTGCCTGCCGTCTCCCTGATCATTGGAGAGACTGATATCGGCTTCCTCATTCGAGAAGCTCATCATGGATGATGCGGCGAGGAGCGTCTCACCGAGGATCGGTCTTGCCCTTTCAGGCGGTGGTATCCGTGCCGCCGTCTTTCATCTCGGGGTTCTTCGGCAGCTAGCCGAAGGCAATCTCCTGGAAGACGTGACCCAGATATCGACGGTGTCTGGAGGAAGTCTCGTGACCGGCGCGATCTTCGCGCATGCAGGCGGGCGATGGCCCTCATCCGCCGATTTCCTGGGTAAGGTCTATCCTTCGATCCGAGAGATGCTAACGACGACAGACCTGTTCAGCCTCAAGGCCTTAGGTGTCAGAGGCGTTCTGCGCGAGAATTTCCGACTCGTTTCCGGAAGAGCCGGGATTCTCTCGCGCCTGCTCCACCAACGCTGGCGGATTCGGATGAAGTTCTCGGATCTGCCGAAATCGCCTCTCTGGCACATCAATACGACCTGTATCGAAACGGGCAAGAACTGGCGGTTCAGCCAAGAGGCGATGGGCGACTGGCAGTTTGGTCGTCGTTATTCCCCGGAGGTGGCGGTCGCCGACGCTATCGCCGCTTCCGCGGCCGTGCCGTACGTGATTGGCGCGATGCCGCTGACGATTTCCCCGCAGGGTTGGTGGCAGACGGATCCGGCGACGAAAGAGCCAATCCAGAAGGTCAAGCCAAGATTTCAAAAAGTCCATCTCTGGGACGGCGGCGCCTACGAAAACATGGCTCTCGAAGCGCTCTATAAGCCCGCTGGAGGACTGCAAAACTTCGATGCTCTGATCTGCAGCGACGCGTCCGGGCCTCTCGGCGAGCCGGAAACGGTTGCCACGTCGCTGCTCGCGGGACGGTTGGCCTCGCCCCGCCTTTTTGACATTGCGAGCGACCAAATCCGGGCGCTGCGCTCTCGCGTGCTGATGAAGTCCATCGAGAGCAACGAAATCGAGGGCTATCTACTCCGGATCGGCGTCCCGGCGCGCAAATTCGGCCTCAGGTTGCCCGAGACGGACGACTACCTCACCGACGCTGCCTGCGATTCGTGCCTCACCTATCCCACGACGCTGACGCAGATCGAGACTGACGATTTCGATCGCATAGCGCGACATGGGTCCGAAGCGGTGCATCTGACGATAGGCACCCATTCGACAAACCCATACCTGAAATCGAGAGCAGCGCGGCGGCCTGGGCGGGACGGTGGGGAGACGTAATGACCATTCAAATCGATATTCACGACGTTGGTCACGGCGCGTGTGCTGTCATCACCTGTGCCGACGGCTACCGGATCATGATCGATTGCGGAAGCGACGACAGATGGTCTCCATCCGACCATCATCCGTGGAATTCCATCGGCGCACTCGCCATCACCAATCTTGATGAAGATCATGTTGCCGACTTCGGCAACGTGGTCAGGGCTGTCGAGCCAGGACTGATCACCGCAAATCCGTGGGTGGATTCGCTCACGCTTCAGGGCATAAAGCTCAGATGCGGCGGCATGGGTCGCGGGATCACGGCGTTCAACCAGATGCTTGCGTGCCGGCGACCAGGCACATGGGCGCATCTCGATCTTTATCGCGGCCGCCCCTCTTTCATTGATTGGTCTGTTGGGTGGAATAGTCCCGCCGCTTTTCCCAACAGCACAAACAATCTCAGTCTATTAAATGTCTTCACTCACGGCCGATTCCGCATTGTTTTCGGCGGCGATCTGGAAACGGCCGGCTGGAGGAACCTCCTGGCGTACTCGGCCATCGCGACGGAATTGAAGAATTCGAGCATTCTGGTCGCCGCGCACCACGGTCGAGAGAACGGGCAGAGCGACGAGGCAATGAGAATCATGGCGCCCGACGCGGTCGTTTTCTCGGACTCGGCGATCCAACACGGTACTCAGGAGAGCGCAGATGATTGGTACCGCTCCAGAGTCCCTGGGATTCAAGCTCTCCAGCCTTTCGGGCTGCCGCCTGATCGACGTCATGTTTTCACCACCCGTCGTGACGGGAGCATGCGAATCATAGCGGACGAAGACGGTAGCTACAGCCTCACGACCAAGTCGGCCCAATTCCGCAGGCTACCGGATGTAATCGATGTCGATCCGCGGCGATACCTGATGGCAAAATCTGGCTAGCAATTCACAAAGGGAGATACGAATGCTCGGCATCGTCAATTTTATATCGAACCTGCCTTACCGCTACAGGGCACTTAACGAGGCTGACGACGAGATCAGCTTCATCGAGCGATTCGTCGTTTGGTCGACGCCTTATGCCTGCTTTATGACAGGGGTTCTGCTACCGATTGGTTTGATCGGATCCGCCGTGATTCGGCCGGATATTCAGGTTCGTCAGTATTGAAGATCGTCACCGAAATTTCGCCTCCTTCTTTGCGGTCTGCGGTCCAGCAGGATTGGTAGGTCTAGTGACGTTGGCTGCGCTACTGTTCATCATGTTGGTCCGATTTCCAGATCAGCATGATTATTAAGGATTTCTTCGCCGAAGTGTAGCTCAAATTATCTGGAAGAAATTTGACTACTAGGGAACAGGAAAAGCGCTGGCGACATACCTTTCCCCTGCGCCGCAAATCTCATCATACAGCGCGATTAAAGGCGCGAACAACATGAGGGACGCTGTCGCCGAGCTACACCAACTGCGGGAATGCAATTGCCGGCTGGCGGGGTAACTCGCGTCTGAACTCAGGAACACACGCGTGTGACAGGCTTCGTCGACGGCCGGCATCCGCGCAAGACCTTGGCCCAGCGTAGAGGTCGCTCACCACTCGAAGACAATTCGACCAACCCTGTAGCCGAGGGCTACGGGTTGACGACGGTCTCCTCGCATCTGAAGGGGATCGGCCCAGCAGGCAGGCGGATCCCACTCGCCTTGATTGCGGACAAGAAAGCCGTCGTCGATCATGACCTCCTTGCGGGTCGCGCTGACGCCGGAACGGTCAATTATGAATACAGCGTTCTCCTGGTGACCGACGAAGGACCGAGCAACCACCGCGAATAGCCCGTTGGACACCGTGTGCCTAAGATTTAATTCTTCTGGAATAGCGAACAACGTTTTGGACAGTGATAGGGCTCCGGTCGCCGTGCGATCCAGGAGTGGAAGCGCCCACGGGCGACCGTTGCAATGCATCCAAGGCAGGTCTGGGTTCCATTCGGGTTCGCCTACCGGCCGGAAGATTTGCATGGGCGGCGGCGCGCTCCCTGCAAATTCCTCGATGCTCACAGCGACCTCCGATTGGCGATCGAACATCAGTTCCGCTAGATTGGCGTTGAACGCGGCTCCGTAAGTCACGATCCGGTCGACGGTAATCGAACGCGTCCCGTTCTCGTGCGCAGCGTATGTTGGAAAGCTCCAGCCGAACTTTCGAGCGGCCGCATTTGCATTTCGGAAGCCAGCGAAAGCTCTCGCACGCCGTAGTTTAATTGCTGTTTCGTCGCTGCTCTGCCAACCAGAGCGTTTGGTGAAGCCTTTGGTAGCGGCCAACGTGGCGGCTATGACTAGAGCATTCCGCTCAAGGGCGCTCTCAGCTTGGCCGAACTCCACGAAATTTCTCGACACAGCGAAATTTTGTCTCACCTGATCGAGGATGCTCGCTGATATTGTTCGAGTCCCGGCCTCGGCGGCACGGTAGGTGGACAATGGAATGCTGAACTTAGTGCAAGCCTCTTTTGAGGAGAGATGCCCGCTCGCAAGTCGCGCGGCGCGCAAGCGCAGACTTGTCTTCTCTGAATCTCGAAGTGGCAAGATGGCCCAACAACCTTTCTCGATGGACCGATCGCGCGGTAACGCGACACCTCATTAGTCCACCGACGCAGACGATGACTTGCTGCAGGTATCCCAATCGTAAATTCGGTCGATATGCGTTGCGTGCCTGCTGAGACACGCTACGCATATCGAGCGGCGTTACGGGCTAGTTCTTTCTTAGGTAAGCCGCACGCTTGGTCGCATCCGTCAGCGTGGTGGAAATTGAGGTGCAACGGAAGCGGCGCCGTGCAAACTGTCAAACGGCTGCGATGGAAATCCGTATGGTTTCTGGCTTGCTGCCTGTGGCCATAAGTTCGACCATAGGCTCGGTCTGCATGTAACGATTCTGCGTCTGCCATTCGTCGTTGGCGTTCAGGAAGACGGCGCCGATCAGGCAGTTAGTCAGTAATTGCCCACCCCCGCGATTTCCGGCCTCAGCCGTCAGACGCTGACGGTTTTGAGGATGGTCTGGAAAGTGTTGGTGCCGGCGCGCAGCCTTGCGGTATCGACGACCGTGCGAATGTCGGCTTCGCCCTCGGTCGCCCACATTGCGCGGTAGCCATTGGTCACTTTGCGCTGGATAACAGCGGGTCTGAGCGTCCGTTCGCAGCCGTTGTTGGTGGGCTCCACCAGTCCGGGATAGGCGGCGAAGGTCAGGAGCTGATCGCGGGCGCGCCGGAATTTCTTCTGAAGATCACGAGCCAGATCGCATGTGGTTCGCGCCGATAGAATGGCAGCAAGACTTCGCTCCAGGGTCCGGCGCTTGGTGGCGATCATCGAGGCCGCAAAGCTTTCGATCCCATCGGCCAGGGCAAAGGCTCGTTTGAGCCAGAGCCGAAGTCGCGACGGCAGCATGTCGTCACTCGTCTGGTCGGCATAGGCGACATCCCGGGCCAGATGGGCGAGGCAGGTTTGCTGCACTGCGCCATGCCCCTGCTGGGCCGAATAGCGATCGGAGCACCAGACTTCTGGTCGATGCCCTTGCATCAGCTCGCGCACGACGACGGCGCCCCGGGTCGCAGCGGCGCGATGCACCACAGCTTCGTTCGATCGGAACACCCATTGATAGGCGTTCGAGCCCTCGATGCGCACACCTGTTTCGTCGGAGGCAACGACCTTCGCCCGGCGCAGGGCAGCGATGGCCGTGTCGCGCTCGGGCACGAAGGCTGTCTGTGACCGCCGCAGCATGTTCATCCGGCCGCCTTGGCTGATCGTGAGCCCAATGAGATCGGTAAGCGCCCTCTGCAGCCGTTCATAGGACAAAGCCTGGAAGGTCTTGAGATAGGTCGCCACGGCATGAATGCGCGGTCCGAAGGGCGTGCCGTTCGCCGCGTCCGGCACCTTTGCTGCGACCAGCACCCCACAGGACGGGCATCGCACAGAAAGGCGCCGGTGGCGCTCGACCAAAGGATGGATCTCGGGAAGCTCGATCGTCTCGTATTCGCTTGCCGTCTCGGCGGGCAAGTCGTCAGAGAGTTTCGCCTGGCAACAGGGGCACTGGGAGCACGAAAGCGCAGATAGGCCGATATATTCGATGAGCTGAAATTCGGCTTATGTAGCTGGCCGCGCCTGTGATCTGCGCGGTTGCGCCCAGAGCTATGAAAGACCTTTGTGATGACGGTTGAGAACGGCGGCGTATCGGTGGCGGTTGCTGAAGCCTGTCCGAACCTCCGGAGGAGTGATACGCCTGTGACGACTGATACCACCGTTTCCGCATTTCGACATCGCGAGGCGATCGAGGATCCCCTGACTTCGGTTCTGCGCGAGGGCGCCTGCCGGTTGCTCGCATAAGCGATCGAGGCGGACGTCGAAGTATTCCTGACTGGGGTGCAGGAGGCGCGGCTTTCTAACGGCCGAGCTCGTTTTTAGCGTCCACCGTGGGCTACAGCATCCGGCACTTGTTTCGTGCCCTAGTTGTCAGCTCTGCCTTGGGTCCGGCCCGTTGCCCCCCAGTCGCGCCCTTCCCGACGACAAAAGCACGCATCGGCTGTAAACTTTCCACGGTGGCGATTCGGCAGCGGATTATCGACGATGACCTTTTTCAGTGAACTTCTTTACGGTGTACGGGATACGAGCCTGATAGAGGCATCGAGCGTAAAGGATTTCTTCCTTCAGGTATTTCCTGAGCACGGGTATCCTCTAGATGATGAATTCTCAATTCTTCTCGAAGAATCCGATGAACTTTTTGATCGCGCCAAGCTCACGGTCCGCGAAAACTCGACCGGCTACCAAGTTGTGGATCCCAGCGGAATGTCGCTGTCGGCCTCCTTTTTGACTCCGGATGCCGCCCGCATGCACGGTGATGCGATCAGAATTTTGATAGCGCTCGACCATCTCGCGGAGACTGTAACGGTGCGCATGAACGATGAAGAAGCCACGGCTTTTACCGAACTCCTCGGCATAGAAGAGGGCCGGCACTGGATCTCCCAACGTAAGTCGGCAGACATCCAGTTCGTCATCCGCCCTCCAGCGCAGCCGCCACAGTCGCCGGCCGATATCCACCGTCAATCACTTGTGACAAAGAAAGCCGTGCAACTGCGCCCTAGACGACCGTCAGATCGCTGACGCAACCTTTTAAAATGCCGTCGGAATGAGCGGGCGCTCTTTTGGGACTCAGGCAGCCTCTTTGCCAAGGGTGACGGCGTCCGAACTCCACCCGACTTCATCACTTACGACGGTGCGCCAGCCTCGCACCGCAAACCGTCGCCTCATCATGTTCCTCGAGCACCCATACTCCGCCGCGATACGATAAAAGCCCCACGTCGACACTTCCTTGGGTGTTCGCGTCTCGAATCCTCCGCGAAGGACCCCTCGCGATACTATTTCCGTCATTTGAACGCCTTCCGACAAGACGGGGCCTGCTTCTCATCCCGTCTTGGGTCCAGTCGTCAATGTCGCCCGACAGCGGTGGCCGCAGCGTCCATTGCCACCCAACGCCCAGAGGCAGAGATGGCGACCGGATACTTCGAGATGCCGGAGCGGTTGCCGGTGCGCCGGTTCAGCCTGGTGGTTTCGGGCCGATACTGACATGGTCAACTGGAAGTCCCGTGCTGTCTATCACGATGCTGAACCCGACTAGATCTAACAGACAACAGTGAAGGCGGAGCTCGCCTGCTAGCGTCCGCGTCGACGTCGCATCAGTTCTAGGCTGGGGCATGCATCATGGTGGCTCAATGTCTGACCTACGTCAGCGGCTTGTCAAATAAATTTTGTGCCGAATACGCAAGGACGCGAGAAGTGGATGTTTCAGATCGTCAGATCACGGTCACTAGACCAAAGTGCGAAAGGTAGAGTTTGCGGCGTCGCGCTTCCTTCTTCCGCTCGCTGGCGTAATAAAGGCCTGCGTCGCGACCGGCGCCGAGTTGATGGAACGTTGCGGTTATCAGGCCAGCTTGGCCGTTTTTGACTACGATGTCTTCGAGCCTTCCGTCCAGGTGGGGATGAGGTCGATCGCCGTCTTCAGGATCGTCGTCGGAAACTCGCCGTAGTGCTCGCCTTCCGTTCGGGGGGCATGGCCTTGCAGATAATCTCGAATCTCAGCGTCCATCCCAACGCGTCGGGCCATGGTTTTGAACCTATGGCGGAAACCATGGTTCGGCGCGACTTGGGGATCGGTGACCCCTAGCTCACGGATCCAACTTGCGAGGTTCTCGCCCATCTTCTTGTAGGGCGTCAGCGCCGCTTTCGTTGATTTGCCACGAGTGGTGAAGAACAGCGTCGACCGCTGGCAGCGCTGCACGAATTCGACGAAGCCCTGCTCGAGGAGGTGATCGTGCAGCGGAACGATGCGAACTTTGTAGTTCTTCACGCTTCCCGCCTCAGGTGTGATCGTCAGGCTCCAAATGCCGTCGACTAGGGCCACGTCAGCTTTCCGCAACTGCGTCAGTTCGTTGACTCGCGCGCCGGTGTAGAGCGCCAGCCAGGGGATCCATCGTCTCGCGTCGACGTGACACGGCGCAAGCCTTGGTGGCGGCGCCCGAAGCGTGCCGTCGAGGACGAGTTGCACTTCTCGATCCGTCAGCCCCGGTCCCCGCAGCGTGCGCCGCTTCGGGACCCGAACGCTGAATCCATCGATCGGATTACTCGCGAGCTTCCGCTCGCCCACGTAGTAGCGGAACAGTGCCTTTGCCGAGGCAAGATACACGTCTTTGATCGTCCGCTGGGATTTGCCGTCCGCGCGCAGCCATTCGATCCAGGTGCCGACATGAGCGTCGGTGATCCGCGCGAGGTCGTTGGTTCCGCTGTGCGCGGTTAGTGTCCGCAAGGCCGGCAGCCAGCGCTTGCGTGTTGCTGCGGACAGGGCAACCGTCTGCGCATACGTCTCGAACGCGTCATCGAGCTTCAGCATCGACCTCGATCCGGCCGGACGCTGGTACTTCGCTTCCATCGAATCGGCTGCGAAGTCGTTATCGAGAACACGCCTGACGCGGACCGAAATCGCATCGAGGATCGCCTTGGCGATCCTCAGATCAACAGCACCGCGCATCTCGGGCACGATCCGAATGCCTCGCTGCGCGAAATAGTCATCGATCTGACCACCGCACAGGCGTTTGAACTCGCCGTGCGAATTTGGATCATCCGGCTTCTCGATGAAGCGGCTGATGACGGCCGCCAGCGCTTCGTCCCAGAAGGGCGACCAGGGTCCGGTCTCGATCTCTTTGCAATAGACGTCGTAGAATTCCGCGCTGTACGCGTTCATCTGCTCGAAGGTCGGACGAACAAGTCCTTGACGTAGGTTCGACCATCGATCGGTGAGGTCCGCCATCGCCTTCGAAAAGCGCACGCGCGCCTCGCCAACATCCTTCGTCCGCAGCGACTGCTTCTCGAGCCTCCGCCCGACAAGGCTGACGAGATCGCGTGGGACGCGAACGCGCAGATAGAAAACCCCGCTATTTGGATGCTTCCAAGGTCGAGCCATACGCAACACCATGTGTACCACCTCTGTGTACCACGCGGCGATTGCGAAACCCTTACGCGATAAAGCGTAAGTCTAAATCAATGGCTTAGAAGCTGGATGGCGGAGAGGGGGGGATTCGAACCCCCGATACGCTTGCACGTATGCCGCATTTCGAGTGCGGTGCATTCGACCACTCTGCCACCTCTCCGGCCGTTGCCCCGTCGGTCGGGACCATCCTGTTCGAAGGTGTCGCGCCGGGTAGGGACGACGGGCGTCCGGACGGTGCGGGCTTCAAATCAACCGAGGCATTGGTCGGCGCCTTGCGAGCGCGCCGGTCTCTTATCAAAGCCGGGGCCGCGTGCACAAGGGCCCCGCCACACGATTTTCATCTCGGCGGCCCATTCAGGGCACGTGAGCAGCTTCGTGGTCCATTACTGAGACTGCGCGCGAAAGAACGCCGTCGTCCTCGCGCTGCTCCGCGATGGCCGGTCGCGCTCGCCGGCTCGCGGCGCAATTGCCCTGACCGGTCTCCAAGGCCGCTGCGCATTTCTCGCGTGCAGGGCACATCCTGCGGCGTCCGCTGCGGACGACACGTCGGCCACTCCGCGGGAACGGCGTGCCGCGGGTGAGCCGCGCTCGGCCTTCAGCCGTCAGGTGCGGGTCGCGGCCACCGGTTCCAGGGCGAACAGGTCCGGCAGTTTCGGCCAGACGACGCCCGGGCGTGGCGCGAGCAGCGTGAGCAGCGCCGCGAGGCGCTCCCACGCGGCCGCGTCATGCTGCAGGTGATGAGTCAGGAGGCCGATCGGCTGCCCCCCCGAGGGCGGCCACCCAACGGACCCAGGACCACCGGCAAGCGTACCGATCGGCTCCGCGGCAGGCGTGCCCCGGCGTTCTGGGGCAGAGGGACTAGCGGCAGATGTTCCACCCGCCATGGGGTCAGCACCGCCGGCAGGTGTGTGCGCCGGCGTCTCCGCTGGCATGCCCCGGCGCATCCGCGCCGCGGACGCGATATTTGCCGATGTTTCACCCGTCACGGGGTCAGCGCCACTGGCAGGCGTGCGGGCCGGCGCCTCCATTGGCGTGTCCGGGCGCATCGGCGCGGCGGACGGATTACTGGCCGATGCTCCCCCCTCGCCCATCAACCGTGCGGCGATCTGCGCGGCCAGCAGCCTGTCGAGGGTTGCGGCGTCCTGCGCCCGGCCCGCACGCCAGTCCATCAGGTCGAGATGGGTGTGGACGCGATGCCGGGATGCCGGCTTGGCGAAAATGGAGAGGCCCGGCAGGCCGGCGTCGCCGAGCCGGGCGGCCATGCCGGGGCCGATGCGGTTCCAGGGCGGCACGAAGACCGGCAGGAAGCGGCCCTCGGCGAGCCCGGCGAGCCGGTCGCGGCCCCGCCGGATCTCCTCCAGCATGGCCACCACCGGGCGATGATCGCCGAATTCGGCGCGCTTCTCGCCGGCCGGCGCGTGGTTGGCGTGGCACCAGCCGTGCAGGAACAGGCGGATGTCGTTGTCCGGCGTCATGCCATCGAGGAGATCTGGCCGGGCCCCGTCGGGGATCACCGCCAGCCCCAGCGGCACACCGGTCTCCCGGCGCTGCGCCAGAAGGCGCCCGAGCTCCGGCGTTGCGCCCCGGGCGTCGTCGTCGCGCCACCAGAAGGCGAGCTCGACACCGGCGGCGTCCGCCGCGTCCAGCTGCCGGCGCGCCAGGGGGAAGTCGGCAGGGCTCACGCGGCGTTCCGGGCGGGCGTCGCTTTCAGGAGCGCGGCCACCCGGTCGATGCCGGGCTTCGGCGAGAAGCGTTCGCGCACCCGGCGCTCGCCGGCCGCCGCCAGCCGCGCGGCCAGATCCGGATCGTCCATCAGCCGCGCCATGGCCTCGCCTAGCGCCTTTGGGTCGCGCGGCGCGACGAGCAGGCCGGTGCGTTCGTCCTCGACCAGTTCCGGGATCGCCGAGACCTTCGTGGAGACCACCGGCAGGCGGTGCGCCTGCGCCTCCATCAGGACGTTCGGCAGGCCGTCGCGGTCGCCGCTGCGGGCAATGCGCGAGGGCAGGACAAACAGGTCCGAACGCGCCAGCAGCCCGAAGACATGCTCGCGCTCGCGGCTGCCGTGCCAGGTGATGCGGTCGCCGATCCCGGCCTTGTCGGCCTGCTGCTGCAGCCTGGCGGTCATCGCGCCGCCGCCGACATGATCGAAGGTCCAGTCGCGATCCTTCAGCCGGGCAAGCGCGCGGATCAGATCGCCGAACCCCTTCTTCTCCACCGTGCGCCCGACCGACACGATGCGGAACGGGCGCTCGCCGCGCGCGGCCCGCTCCGGCGGCTCGATGCCGGACAGGTCGAGCCCGTGATAGACCAGCTCGACGCGCCCGGGTTCGGGGGCCAGCGACTGCAGATAGTCGAGATTGACCTGCGTGCAGGTCACCCCGAAGGCGGCCGAGCCCAGCTTCTCGGTCAGCTCCCAGGCCTGCGAGGTCCAGATGTCCTTGGCGTGGGCGGAGAACGACCAGCCGATCCCGCGGATCGTCGCGGCATAGCGCGTCACCGAGGCCGGCGTATGCAGATAATGGGTGTGCAGCCAGTTGATGTCGTCGGGCAGCTCATGGGCGAGGACGCAGGCCTGGCCGAAGCGCCGGTGGCGGTTGGCGGTCGGGTCGCGCGTCAGATCGGCCTCGAACATCGCCCGCGCCGCCTGATAGCCCGGCTGGCGCTCGGCAAAGGCGCGGCCGGCCCGCACCCGCGCCGGATCGTCCTTCAGATATTCCGGCAGATAGAGGATCTCGGCATTGATCCGCCGATGCACCGGATGCACCCGCTTCTCGGCCGGCTGGCGCAGCGACACGATGAGCTGGGCGACGCCGCGATCCTCGAGCCCGGCGATCTCCTGGGCGATGAAGGTCTCCGACAGCCGCGGATAGCCCTTGACGATCGTGGCGATGCGTCCTGCCATGGTGGTCGGTCCTTGCGACAGCGTCCGGCACTGGCCGAGGATGACCGGCAGGTGCCCGTTCCCCGCCGGAAGGCGGGCCGGATGCCGGCCATCTAGTCACATGGCCGGCGGCTCGCAACCCGTGCGAGGCCGGGCCGGGTCGCAGCATCCTTGCGATGCCGTGGGGGCGCGGTGAGATGCCCACGCTTTCCCGCCGCAACTGGTTTGACAAGCCGGCGGGCGCACAGCTTACTGACGCAGCAGACAAGGGCCCGTCCATGCATCGATCCACACGGCAGCAGCGAGCATTTCGGCAGGGAGCGCTCGCCGGCATGGCCCTCCTCTGGACGGCGATCCTCTGGGCGCCGGCTCTGGCCGAGCAGGCCATCGCGGACCCATCCGGCCCGGCCTTCGGCGAACCCGCCGCGCTGCAGGCGGCGGTGAGCGCCGGGGACCTGCCGCCGGTGTCTGAGCGCTTGCCCGAGCGCCCGCTGGTCATGCCCGTCGATGCGACCTGCCCGGCCGACCGGCTCGGCGGCACGCTGCGGATGATCGGCGGCAGCGCCAAGGACACCCGCACCCTGTCGGTCTTCGGCTATGCCCGCCTCGTCGGCTATGACGAGGACTACGCCTTCGTCCCCGACATTGCCGAGCGCTTCGAGGTCGAGGAGGGGCGTATCTTCACCTTCCATCTACGGCCCGGCATGAAATGGTCCGACGGCGCGCCGTTCACTGCCGACGATTTCCGCTATTTCTGGGAGGACATGGCGCAGAACCCGCAGATCGCGCGGTTCGGCATTCCGGGCGAGCTGCTGGTGGAGGGCAAGCCACCCCGCGTCACCTTTCCGGGGCCCTACGAAATTCGCTACGAATGGGCCAGGCCGAACCCGAACTTCCTGGCGACCCAGGCCGCCGCCCTGCCCTTCGAGCTCTACCGCCCGTCCCATTACCTGAAGCAGTTCCACGAGGCCTATGCGGACCCGGAGGAACTGGCGGCGCGGGTCGAGGCGGAAGGCCAGCGCAACTGGGCGGCGCTGCATTTCAAGATGGACCGCGGCCACCGCAACGACAATCCGGACCTGCCGACGCTGCAGCCGTGGAAGCTCGCCACCGAGCCGCCCTCCGAACGGCTGATGTTCACCCGCAACCCCTATTTCCACCGTGTCGACGCGCAGGGGCGCCAGCTGCCCTATATCGACACCGTCGCCCTGACGATCGCCAATGCCGACCTGATCCCGGCCAAGGTGGCCAATGGCGAGGCCGACCTGCAGGCCGCCTATCTCAGCTTTCCCAACTATCCGTTCCTGAAGCGGGCCGAAGCGCGCGGCGGCTTCGAGGTCCGCCGCTGGGAATCCGGCCGCGGTTCCCACGTCACGCTCTACCCCAATCTGAACGTGAAGGACCCGGCCTGGCGCCGGCTGGTCCAGGACGCCAATTTCCGGCGGGCGCTGTCCCTGGCGATCAACCGCGACGACATCAACAAGGCGATCTTCTACGGCCTTGCCGTGCCCGGCGGAAACACCGTCCTGCCCCGCTCGACCCTGTTCGACCCGGAACTGCCGACGATGTGGGCCGGCTACGATCCGGACGCGGCCAATGCGCTGCTCGACGAATTGGGTCTGGAACGCGAGAGCCGCAACGGCCTGCGCCTGTTGCCCGACGGGCGCCAGATGCGCATCGTCGTCGAGACCGCCGGCGAAAGCCGCGAGCAGAGCGACGTCCTGCAGCTGATCCACGATGACTGGCGCCGGCTCGGCATCGATCTCCTGATCCGCGAATCCCAGCGCGAGGTCTTCCGCAACCGCATCAAGGCGGGCTCGACGCTGATGTCGGTCTGGACCGGTCTCGACAATGGCGTGCCGACGCCGGCCACCGACCCGGCCGAACTCGCCCCCTCCACGGCCGAACAGCTGCAATGGCCGTCCTTCGGCATGCAGACCGAGACCGGCGGCGAAGGCGGCGAGGCGATCGGCGGCAGCGAGGCGCTGGCGCCGCTGCGCGAACTTGCCGAGCTGCGCAAGCGCTGGATGCGGACCGACGACGACGCCGAGCGCGCCGACATCTGGGGCCGGATGCTGCGGATTTCCGCCGATCAGGTCTATACGATCGGCATCGTCGCCGGCGTCGACCAGATCGTCGCCGTGGCGGACACGCTCAACAACGTGCCCGAGCGCGGCGTCTACAATTACGAGCCCGGCGCCTATTTCGGCATCTACCATCCGGACGGGTTCTGGTTCGATTGCGGCGCGTCCGCCCTGGCAGGAAAACACGGATGATCCGCTATCTTGCCGGCCGCCTCGTCACCATGGCCTGGACGCTGCTGGCGATCAGCGTGCTGGTCTTCGTCATCATCCAGCTGCCGCCCGGCGACTACCTGACCAGCTACATCGCCGAGATTCGCGCCCAAGGCGAGAACGTCACCGTCGACAAGATCGCCTTCCTGCGCGAGCAATACGGCTTGGACAAGCCCTTGTGGGAGCAGTATCTCGTCTGGGTGACCGGGCTGATGCAGGGCGATCTGGGCTATTCCTTCGAATACAACCAGCCCGTCGCCGACATCGTCGGCGAGCGCATGCCGCTGACGCTGCTGCTCAACGTGGCGACGGTCATCTTCGTCTATCTGGTCGCCTTTCCGATCGGCATCTATTCCGCCACCCATCAATACAGCTGGGGCGACCATGGCCTGAGCTTCCTCGGCTTTCTCGGCCTCGCCACGCCGAACTTCCTGCTGGCGCTGATCCTGCTCTATCTCGCCAATGTCTGGTTCGGCACCTCGATCGGCGGGCTGATGGACCCCCGTTTCATCGACGCGCCCTGGTCGCTGGAGAAGGCGGGCTCCGTGCTGTCGCATCTGTGGGTGCCGGTGCTGGTCATCGGCACGGCCGGCACTGCGGGCATGATCCGCCGCCTGCGCGCCAATCTCCTGGACGAGTTGAACCGCCAATATGTCGTCACCGCCCGGGCCAAGGGCCTGCCGGAACACCGGGTGCTACTGAAATACCCGCTGCGGATGGCGCTCAATCCGTTCATCGCCGACCTCGGCAGCCTCTTGCCGCAGATCGTCTCCGGTTCGGTGATCATCTCGGCGGTCATGTCGCTGCCCACCACCGGGCCAATGCTCCTGTCCTCGCTGCGCAGTCAGGACATGTTCCTCGCCGGCTCCTTCCTGATGTTCCTGGCCCTTTTGACGGTGGTCGGCATGTTCGTCTCCGACGTGCTGCTGGCCATTCTCGATCCGCGCATCCGGCTCGGAAAGACCACCATCCGATGAGCGAGACGCCGCATTTTGTCTCGCGCGAGCCCTTCGATTCCGAAGCCACGGTCGCGGCTGGCTCGACCGTGTCGCTGGCCTATATGGAGGCCTCCCAGACGCGGCTGATCTGGTGGCGCTTCCTGCGCCACCGCGTCGCCGTGGTGTCGCTGGCGTTCCTCGTCGTCAGCTATCTCTCGATCCTCGTGGTCGAGTTCCTGGCGCCCTACGACATGCAGAGCCGGCACACCGACTTCATCTTCGCCCCGCCCCAGGCCGTGCATCTGTTCCACGAGGGCAGCTTCGTCGGGCCCTTCGTCTATCCGCTCGATTTCAACCTCGATCTCGACACCCTGCAGCGCGAATACACGCCCGACACCAGCCAGCCGCTGCCGCTGCGCTTCTTCTGCCAGGGCGACCCCTACGAATTCTGGGGGCTGGTCTCCGGCGACCGGCACCTGGTCTGCCCGCCGGAGGGCGGCAGCCTGTTCCTGCTCGGCACCGACCGGCTCGGCCGCGACATGCTCTCGCGCATTCTCAGCGGCGCCCGCATCTCGCTCACCGTCGGCCTCGTCGGGGTGACCCTCAGCTTCATCCTCGGCATCACGATTGGCGGCCTCGCCGGCTATTTCGGCGGCTGGATCGATTCCGTCGTGCAGCGGGTGACCGAGATCCTGCGCTCGCTGCCCGAACTGCCGCTGTGGCTGGCCCTGTCGGCCGCCCTGCCGGTTACCTGGAGCCCGCTGCTGATCTATTTCGGCATCACGCTGATCCTCGCCCTGCTCGACTGGCCGGGTCTCGCCCGCGCCGTGCGCTCCAAGCTCTTCGCCCTGCGCGAGGAGGATTTCGTCGTCGCGGCCGAAATGCTCGGCGCCCGTCCGCGCCGGATCATCTTCCGCCATCTGCTGCCGAACTTCATGAGCCATCTCATCGCCTCGGCGTCGCTGTCGATCCCGACGATGATCCTGGCGGAGACGGCCTTGTCCTTCCTGGGTCTCGGCCTCAGGCCACCGATCACCAGCTGGGGTGTCCTGTTGTCGGAAGCCCAGAACATCGAGGCGGTGGCGCTCTATCCTTGGCTGCTCCTGCCGATGGTGCCGGTCATCCTGACGGTGCTGGCCTTCAGCTTCGTCGGCGACGGGCTGCGCGACGCCGTCGATCCGCACCACCACCACTGACCCGCGCCGCACCCGACGCGGCTCCAGCAGCGCTCAGGAGACGGCGCGCACCGGCGCGTCGGCGGCTGCGGCAGCGTTCCGGCGCGGCGTGAACAGTTCCATCCGGCGCTCCACGCCGTTCAGCGCATGGGCCCCGACCGAGATCCAGTCGTCCGGCGACAGGGCTGCGACCTCGGCGCTGGCGAGCACGTTGGTCTCCACCGTCTTGGTCAGCTTCTCGATGCGCTCGACCTCGGTCACCGTCGAGCCGATCACCGTGAAGGCCAGCCTTTCGGGCACGCCGATATTGCCGAAGACGACGCTGCCGACATTCAGGCCGACGCCGAATTCGATGAGATCGAGACCGCGCTCACGGCGCGCCGCGTTGGTCGCGTCGCGCAGGGCGAAGGATTGGGCCACGGCCTGCTGCACCTCGGCCGTGATGCCGGGCCCGTCGATCGGGCCGTCGCCGAGCGGGAAGATCACCAGCACCGCATCGCCGATGAAGGCCAGCACCTCGCCGCCCGCTTCGATCGCCGGCCGGGTCGCGCATTCGAAATAGTCGTTGAGGAGCTTCAGGAAGGCGTCGCTGTCGAGCGTACCGGTCAGCCGTGTGGAATCGCGCAAATCCGAATACCAGACCAGCGCCTTCGTCGTAGCGCCGTCGCCGAGCCGGATATTGCCGTCGAGAACGCTCCGGCCGGCCTTTCGCCCCAGATAGGTCTCGACGATGTTGGTCATGATCTGGGACTGGATGATCGTCTTGCAGACCAGCGCGAAGGTGAGCTGGATTTCCTGCAGGATGTCGAGATCCTCGTCGGTGAAGCCACTCGCCCGGTCGCTCGCCCAGATCACGATGACGCCCCGCGCCTGCAACTCGCTATAGGCGCCCGGTTGCGAGAATTCGGTCTTCAGGGCGATGTAGTCGGTGTAGCCGGCCGCCGCGAGTTCCTCGAGAATGGCGAAATCCAGGAGCTTGCCGGGCCCCGAGAGGCGCCGCCGCAGCACCGGAATGTCGGCCTCCACCATGTAGCGCAGCGGACTGCGCTGCCACGCGTCGGTATTGGCGTCCTGGTGGTGGAAATGCTCGATCCCGACATCCTCGTCGCGATGCCACTTGACCATCTCGGCGCGAAACAGCGGATGCAGGGTTGGCCAGTTCAGCCGCGCCCGCGCGATCGGCACGCCGATGCCGGTGAGCCGCAGACAGAGATCGCGAAAGATCGTCTGGATGTCGCTCTTGCCCAGCGACTGCTTCAGCAGCCAGTCGTCAACCTGCTTGGCCAGTCCCATCGTCGTGACTTTCCGTTACCGTTCCGTCCTCGCCGATCGCCAGCGTCAGGCCGGTCGCACCGATGCGCGCGCCGGCGAAACGCGCCTGCGCCTCCTCGGCGAGCTTTGCCAGCGAAGCATCGGTCCGCAGGACGTCGTGGTGGAAGATGACCAGCCTGTCGATGCCGCCGGCCTGACACAGGCGAACCCCCTCCTGCCAGGTGGAGTGGCCGAAGCCGCGGTACTTCGCCATGTCCTCGTCGCTATAGGTGGAATCGTAGATCATCACCTCGGCCCCGGCGACGAAGGCGGCAACCGCCTCGTCACGCGTGCCCGGCTCGTGCTCGGTATCGGTGATGTAGCAGATCGAGCGGCCCTCGAAGTCGACCCGGTAGCCGACCGCCCCGTTCGGATGGTTGAGGCGAACCGTGCGCACGATGATGCCGTCGCCGAGGTCGAGGACCGCGGGCGGACGGAAGTCGCGATAGTCGATATGGGCGGCGAACTGCTTCGGCGTCACCGGGAAATAGGGCGGCCGCATGAACCGCTCGACCATGTCCCGGCAGGTCGTGTCGTCGAGGAAATGGCCGGCATGGATGCGCACCGCCGCGTGGTCCTTGTAGAGCGGGATCACGAAGGGCAGGCCGATGATGTGGTCGAAATGGCAATGGGTGAGCAGGATGTCGATCTCGCCGACCTGCTCCTCGTAAAGCTTGCGCCCGCAGCCCACGATGCCGGTGCCTGCGTCGAAGACCAGCACCCGGTCGCCGCAACGCACCTCGACGCAGCTGGTGTCGCTGCCGTAGCGGGTATTGGCCGCCGCCGGTGCCGGTATGCTGCCGCGTGCGCCCCAGACGGTGAGCTCGAACCGGCTCAATCTGCGGCGTCCGGAGCGATGGCGGCCCGGTTGCGCGCCGCCACCAGTTCCTGGTTCATGTGGGTCAGGCGCTCGGCCAGTCCGCGCATCACCTCGGCGGCGATCTCCGGAAACTGGCGCAGCAATTGCAGGAAGCACTCCTTGCGCACCCGCAGGGCCGAGACGTCGCTCTTCGCCGTGACGGTCGCGGTGCGCGGCGTGTCGCACAGGATGGCGATCTCGCCGACCACGTCGCCGGGTCCGAGCGTCGCCACCACGAAGTCGCCGTCTTCCGTCTCGATCGAGACATCGGCCTCGCCGGCGACGAGCACATAGGCGGAATCGCCACGCTCGCCCTGCCGGCACATGACCTGCCCCTGGCGATAGGCGATCGAATCCGAGGTGAAGGCGATGAGCTTCAGCCGGCTGGGTTCCATGCCGGCGAAGATCGGGACCGAACGAAGCAGGTCCATTTCAGATTTGAGCAGTGTCACGTCGTCCTCTCGGTCATCCGGCCACTTCGGTGTCGTCGCGCGCAGCATCCGACCCGTGCGGACGCGTTTCGGCCCCCGTCGAGTTCGTGATCATGCGCCCGTCCTTGAATTCCAGTCTCCGGTCGAAGAGCTCCGCATGTTCGGCGTGGCTCAGGACCCAGAAGATCGTCTGCCGTTCGATGCCGAGTGCCGCACGGGATGCGAGGACACGCACAATAGTCTCCCGCTGGCTCTCCCCGTCAAGTGACGACAGCGGCCGGTTGAGAACCAGGAGATCGGCGCGCTTGAGCAGCGCTCGGGCGAGAGCCAGCTTCTGCTGCTGGCCCGACGACAGCCGCTTGGCGCCGCTGCCAACGTCGAAATCCAGTCCGATCTCGAACACCGTCTGCGACAGGCCGGTCTCGCGCAGGGTCGCCACCAGCACCTCGTTGATGCGCGCCGAGGCTTCGGCATAGCGGTCGACGACGCGGCCGAAGAGGATGTTGTCCTGGAAACTGGCGGCCGGGTTGATCGCCCCCGGCACATGCATCGACACAGCCTGGGCAAGCTCGGGGTCCATGCGCTCCAGAAGCCGCGCACGGGCCGACAGGACCGCCGCCTTGATATCGTCGTCGAGCAGTCCGAGCCGATGGCGGGGCTCGATATAGCCGAAGGCCAGCTCCTGGAAGGCGCGCCGGTCGCGTCGACGCTCGCTGGTGCTGCCGTCGGTCGCGGCGCGCCGCAGCGCCGCCTTGTAGCCGTCGACCTCTTCCGGCGTCATCAGGTCGACATTGTCCATCAACGGACTGTCCGGCGCCAGATCGCCGAAGATCTCGATCACCGTCTCGGCGATCTGCCGGCCCATCTCGTGCAGTAGGTCGTCGAGCCCCGCCTCCTCCAGGACGGCGACCATCTGCGGCCGGGCGGCCAGCGGCATCTCCTCGGCGGCTTCCGGCAGGGCGATGCCGAAGACGATGTTCTCCAGGACCGTCGCATAGTCGGAATAGCGGGCCGGATCGAAGGATTCGAAATAGACCTCGTCGCCGCCTTCCGCGAGCCGTTCGCGGAAGCGCCCGCGGGCCTTCAGGACATGGGCGCAGGTCTCCTCGGGCAGGTCCGCCGGCACCCGGTTGCGCAGCCCGAGCCGGGCGATGTCGATGCGGAAATCGGCGACGTCCAGCACCTGCGCAAGGCGGCCGTGCAGTTCGTGCGGCCCGGTGATGCCGGCCGCCGCGTAGTCGATCCAGTCCCCATCGACGTCGAGGTCGCTGTTGCCCGACGCCCGGGCTTCGAGCTGGCGCGCCTCGCTGGCGGCGCGGTCCCCGCCCGCCGGCACCAGCGGTGCATGGCGCAGTCCGTAGACCAGCGCGTCGCGGATCGACATTTGCGGGAAATACAGCCCCGAGGTGGCATAGGCGATGCGGCGCCCGACAAAGGCGTCGGGCAACCCGTCCAGCGCATGGCCGTCGATGCTGATGCGGCCCGACGCGGCGTCGGCCAGCCGCACCAGGGCCTCGGCAAGATATTCGGCCCCGCCGCCGATCGGCCCCGAGGCCGCGATCGCTTCGCCCGGCGCCAGCCGCAGGCTGGTGGGCTCGAGGAGGTCGTTGCCGGAATCGTCGGCGATGCGCAGCCCCGAGATGGCGATCTCCCGCTCGATCCGCGGCGGCGTCTCGTAGGATAGCTTCTGGACGTCGGGCGAGATCAGGTTGCCCATCACGAACTGCTCGCGGATCTGGGCGTATTTCGACTGCACGTCGACCCGGAACTGGTCCCAGGCGATCAGCTCCTTCAGCGGCCCAGGCAGCTCCTTGTAGGCGGCGATGACCGCCACGAGCTGGCCGATGTCGAGCCGCCCGGCGATCACCAGATAGCCGCCGGCCAGATAGAAGATGAAGGGAGTGATCTGGGCGAGCAGGTTGTTGATGAAATTGACGAAGAACTTCCAGCGGAAGAAGTCGTAGCGGATCGACAGGATGCGGCCGAGCCGGCTGCCGAGCTCGGCGCGCTCCCAGTTGGAGGTGTCGTTGGTGCGGATCGAGGGGATGCTCTCGACGATCTCGCCGATCCGGCCCGACAGGAGCCGGGCGGTGATCTGCCTTGCCCGGGCGAGCCTGACCAGCCGCCGGCGCATCTGCGGGATCAGGATGAGCTGCAGGAGCACGACGCCGCCGGCCACCGCGCCGAGCCAGACATTCTGCAGGAAGATGAAGAAGAGACCGGTGCCGGCCTGGCTGAGCAGCAGGGCGGGGTCGGCGAAGGCGCTGCCGCCGAAGCCGCCCACCGGCTCGGTCTCGTCCTTGATCATGGAGGAGATCTCGGGGCCGCGCACCTGCTTGAAACGGGCGGTCGGGAACCGCAGCACCAGGTCGACGAGCTGGAACCGCAGTCGCCGCAGAAGCTGCTCGCCGAGCCGCCCCTTGTAGTTCGACAGATAGAATTTGAAGAGCCCGTTGACGATCACGAAGAACAGGAAGGTCAGGCTGAGCCACAGGAGCACGCCGAGCCGGTCGAGCTCGACGCCGTCGAACAGCGCCAGTTCGCCGCCGCCCAGAAAGCCCGGCAGCGGCAGCGAGACCGCGAACAGCGTCTCGGTCTGGCCCGGCGCCCAGTCGCCCTGGATCGGCCCGTTGACGATCCGCTTCGGCAGGTCGAGCGTCAGATACAGGAATGGCAGCGAGACCAGGAGGACGGCGAACAGCCAGATCTGCTGGGGCCGCGAATGGCGCCAGACATAGCGGAAGATGCTCTCGTCGAGTTCGTCCGCTGCCGCCATGTCAGCGCCGCTCCGTCGCCGGCGATGGCGCTGGCCGTCCGGCGAGGAAGTCGAGATTGGCGGCCCGCACGAAATGTCCCGGCCGGGCCTCCAGCAGCGGCCGGGCGACGCCGGGCTCGGCCGTGAACGGCGCCGGCCAGTTGCGCTGGCCGATCTCGCCCACCGGCGGCAGATGGGCGAAATCCAGCGGCCGCTGCGGATCGGCGTGCGGCACCGCCTGCATCAGCATCTGCGTATAGGGATGCAAGGCGTCCTCGAAGAACGCCGCGCGCGGCGCCAGTTCCACGATCTCGCCATCGCACATCACCGCAATGCGGTCGGCGACATAGTTCACCACCGCCAGATTGTGCGAGATGAACAGATAGGTCAGGCCGCACAGGCGCTGCAGATCCCTGAGCAGATTGAGGATCTGCGCCTGCACCGACACGTCGAGCGCGGCCACCGGCTCGTCGCAGATCAGGAATTCCGGCTCCAGCGCCAGGGCGCGGGCAATGCCGATCCGCTGGCGCTGGCCACCGGAAAAGCTGTGCGGATAGCGGCCGGCATGCTGCGGCTCCAGCCCGACGGCGGCCAGCAGCCGCTCGACGCGCACGCGGCGCTCCGCCCGGTCGCAAACCGCGTGGATCTCGAACGGTTCGGCGAGGATCGCCCCGACCGTCATGCGCGGATCGAGGGACGAGAACGGGTCCTGGAAGACATATTGCAGCCGGTTGCGGACGGCGAAGAGCTGGCTGCGGTCGGCCGTGACGAGGTCGAGAGGCCCGTCGGGCGTGTCGAACAGCATGGCGCCCCTGTCGACCTGCACCGCCTGCATGATCGCGCGGGCAAGCGTCGTCTTGCCGGAGCCGGATTCGCCGACGAGGCCGAGGCACTCACCGCGGCGGATGGTCAGCGAGACGTCCTTCAGCGCATGGATGCTGGGCGCCGGCGCGCTGGAAAAAAGCCGCCGGTCGCCGCGCCGGGAAAAGCTCTTGGCGACCCCTTTCAGCTCCAGCAGCGGCGCGCCGACAGCGCCCGATGGCTCGCGCCGCATCAGCGCGCCGGCGTCCACCTTGATCTCGCGGATCGGCTTCAGCCGGGGCGATTCCGTCTGGTCGAGATCGGGCACCGCCTTCATCAGCGAGATCAGATAGGGGTGCTGCGGATCGGCGAAGATCGTCCCGGACGACCCGGACTCCACCACCTTGCCGTGGTGCATCACCACGACGTCCTCGGCCAGGTTGGCGACGACGCCGAGGTCGTGGGTGATCAGCAGGACGGCCATGCCGAGCTCGCCCTGCATCTCGCGCAGCAGCTTGATGATCTGCGCCTGCAGCGTCACGTCGAGCGCCGTCGTCGGCTCGTCGGCGATCAGCAGCGCCGGCTTGCAGATCAGCGCCATGGCGATCATCGCCCGCTGGCGCAGCCCGCCAGACAGCTCGAACGGATAGGATTTCAGCGCCCGCTCGGGCTCGGGAAACCTGACCAGCCGCAAGGTCTCGATGGTCCGCTCGCGCGCCTCGGCGCCGGAGGCGCGACCGTGCACCTCCAGCACCTCGCCGATCTGGTCGCCGAGCGTGTGCAGCGGCGAGAAGGAGGTCATCGGTTCCTGGAAGACGATCGAGATCGACTGCCCGCGCACCGCCCGGAAGCGGGGGCTGCGCGGCGACATGGCGGCGAGGTCGACCGGGCCCTGCAACGGATCGTCGAAATGGATGCTGCCGCCGGTGATCACCGCGCTCTTCGGCAGCAGGCCGAGAATGGCCTGGGACGTCACGGTCTTGCCGGAGCCCGATTCCCCGACCAGCGCCACGGTGCGCCCCGCGCCGACGCTGAGGGACAGGCCGCTGACGGCCTTCACCGTCCCGGCCATCGACTGGAATTCGATGGACAGGTTCTCGATCGCAAGCAATGGCCGCGCGGCGACCGATGCGGGCCGGTCCGGCGTGTCTATCGGCCGGTCCAGCACCGAGGCACCGCTTCCCCCTGGCATCCGCTCATTCCACCTCTTCGGCTCCGCGGCATGGTCCTTCGCGCACGGGCGTTGCGATTGCAGCACGGAACCGCGCGGCAAGTCATGCAGATTTTGCGATCCTTTGCCCGCCTCGGCTCACTCGCCCGCACCGCCGGCCATGGCGGCGATCGTCGCTGCGGCGTTCGCCGCGCCCTCCAGATCGATCGTGGGGCGCGCCCCCGCCTCGCACTGCCAGGCCTCGGTCACCGCCGCAGCCATGGTCTCGGCCGACAGGCGCGAGGTCGGCACCACCGACAGGAGCCCCATCTTCCCCATGCGCTCGGAGCGGAACCATTGCTCGGTCTCCTCGCCCTCGTCATAGGGCACGACGACGGCCCGCGCTTCGGCGCGCAGGAGGTTCATCACCGTGTTGTAGCCGGCCTGCGAGATCGACAGGGCGCAGCCGTCGAGCCGCTCCTGGAAGTTGGTCTCGAAGCGCTTCACGATGGTCGTCTCGTCGGCCAGCGCCGCCAATGCCTGGAACTCGTCCTCGGCCATGCGCGGCCCGGTCAGGAAACGCCAGACCCGGTCGGCGAGCGGCGTATGCGGCCGCGCCGCCATGACCGTGCGCATCAAAGCGCCGGCGGCCGCGCCGCCGCCGGCCGACACGATCACCTCGCCGTTGCCCGGCGCTGCGCCGCGCTCGGCCGGCTCCGTGACATAGCCGGTATAGCGGATGAGATCGTCGATCTCGCCGGCATGGGGGTAGGTCTCGGCGAAGGTGAAGAGCGACGGATCGGAATGGACGAGCACGGCGTCGAGATGCTCGCGCGCCAGCGCGGCGCCCTTGGCGGCCCGCTCGGCATGCTTGGTCTCCACCAGGATGTCGCGCACCGAGGTCACGCATTTGACCCGCGGCTTGTCGCGCGACGCCCGTTCCAGCAGCGGCACCAGCTCGAAATTGAAGCGCCAGCGTCCGAAGGGGAACATCTCCAGGAGCACGACGTCCGGCTGGACCTTCTCATAGAGCGCCAGCAGCGCGTCGCGCCGAGCCGCACGCCATGCGTCGGTGATCGGCTCGCCCTCGGCATCGTAGAGCGTCTTGAAATTGGCGCCGTCGATATGGGTCGGCGGCAATTGCACCACCTCGGCGTTGGCGAAGGGCATTTCCGCGACCGGCATGCCGCCGAGCGCCACCGTCACCTCCATGCCGCGCCGGGCCATGGCATTGGTGAGGAGTTCGCCGCGCCGCAGATGGCCGACGCCCAGCAGATGCTGGACATGAAAGAGAACGCGCATCAGGCCGTCTCCGCCTTTCCTGTTGGTGTGGGCCGTCCGAGCGTGTCGGACAGCGCGGCGTCTAGCGCCGCGGAGGCTGCTTCCAGCGAATGATGCCGCTCCGCCCGCCTGGATGCCGCTGTGCCCATGCGGGTCCGCAGCCCCGGATCGAGCAGCCGGCGCACCGCGGCGGCGAAGGCCTCCGCATCGCCTTCCGGCGTGAGCAGTCCCGTGATTCCATCCTCGACGATGCCGGAGACACCGCCGCTGTTGCCCGCCACCGCCGGAAGCCCCGCCGCCTGCGCCTCGAGCAGTGCCATGCTCCAGGATTCCTTGATCGCCGGCCAGACGGCGAGATCGGCCGCGGCGAAGAGGTCGGGTATCTCATGGGGCGTCGCGGCACCATGGAACGCCACCCGGCAGGACAGGCCGGCGAAGGCGGCGCGCACCTGCGGCTCGGCCGGGCCGGCACCGACGATGAGGACGTCAAAGGCCGCGCCGTCGAGCCTGCCCAGAGCCTCCGCCAGCAGGCGATAGGAGGCCAGCTTCTGGTCCTCGCGCATCATCGCCGCGGCGATCAGCCAGGGCCGCTCCGGCCACAGGCCATGTCGTGCGGCCAGGGCTGCGCGGGTGTCGGTGCGCCGCCCGGCCGCTGCCCGCCAAGGCTGCGTATCGACGAAGGGCGGCAGCGCCCGGTAGGCGGTCTCGGCCCCGAGCCAGGGCATGACGCCTGCCTTGTCCGCCGGGTTGAGGCCGATGACGAGGTCGGCGCGCGACAGGGCCACGAGGCTGGCGTCGAACCCCTGCGCCCAGCGTCCGCCGCGCTGCTTGCCCGCGACCGAGGCTTCGGCGACGACATAGGGAATGCCGAGCGCCGTGGCGACGCGCGGTCCCAGCCAGTCCGGCGCCTTGTGGTAGAGATGGTAGGTGAACCAGAGGTCGATCCGGGGCTTCGCCATCCTGCCTTGCCGCAGCAGCCGCTCGGCCAGCCGTCCCCCAATCGTCTGCAGGCGCGCCTGCCGCGCCGGGTCGCCGCGGTCGTGGCTGCGAAAGCGCGACGGCACCACGACGCCGTGGCCGGCCAGCCGAAGGGCCTCGATCAGGCCACGCGCCACGGTGCGGTCGCCGGATGGCCGCGGATCATCGGGAGATTTCATCGGCGCGTAGAACGCGATGTTCATGCAGTGCCGGTCTTGGGCAGGGTCCGGGCAGGCGCCCATTTGTCGCCATCGGAGACGCCGCGGCTGGCGCTGCCCGAATGGCGCCCGGCCGCGATGTAGCCGTCGGCCAGCTCGCAGATCGTCTTCAGGCCGTCGAGAATGCCGTCCACCGCCACCGAGCGCGGTCGCGCCTGTCCCGGCAGCGCGCGGATGGCATCGGCCATGGCGCCGGGATTGTCGATCTCGTCGTCCAGCAGCATGGCGATCAGGCCGAGCTCCTGGGCCTGCGAGGCACGGATATACTGCTCCAGCCGAGGCTGGCGGCGCGGCACGACCACGGCCGGCTTGTCGAAGGAGAGGATCTCGCAGAACGTGTTGTAGCCGCCCATCGCGACCATGCCGGCGGCCCGCTCGATCAACGGCTCGATACTGGCGGCGAAGGTGATCAGGTCGACGCTGTCGAGGCGAGCCGCGCGCCGCTGGAAATCCGTCTGGTAGCCGGTCTCCATGAAGGGACCGAGAACGATCTTGGCCCGCACGCCGATCGACGGATCGGTCTCGTAGGCCCGCAGCACCCAGTCCACCAGCTGGGCGCCGTCGCCGCCGCCGCCGGTGGTGACCAGCACATAGGGTCGCTCGCCGATCCGGATGCGATCCGGCAGCGCGCCCGAGGGCTCGTCCGCGCGCTGCAGATAGCCGGTGAAGGTCGCCTTGCGCCGCACCGCGTCCGAGACGCCGATATCGGCCAGCGGATCGCAGATTTCCGGCAGCCCGTAGATCCAGATGTCGTCGTAATAATTCTCGACGGCGCCGAAGGCCTCCTTGCGGGTCCATTCCTCGATCAGCCGCGACGGCTCGTCCATGATGTCGCGCAGCCCCAGCACCAGCCGGGCGCCGGTGGTCTTGAGGTGATGCAGCGTCGCCTCGACCTCGCCGCGCATGCCGAGCGGCTCCTTGTCGACGATGAAGATGTCGGGATCGAAGATTTCGGCGGTCGAGCGGATGATCGCGCTGCGGATCTCGGTCAGATCCTCCAGCGACAGGCCCGGATTGGACGGGGCGTAGGTGTCGGCGCCGAGCTTGACGACGCCGGGCACGCGAATGAAATCGACCTGGGGCGGAAAACTGAACGAGCCGACGATGGGCGAGCCTGCTACGATGAGGATCGAGATGTCGGGCCGGTGCGCCACTAGGGCCTGCGCGATCACCCGGCAGCGGCGCAGATGGCCGAGACCGTAGGTGTCGTGACTGTAGATGAGAACGCGCGGAGGCCGGGCTTTCATCAGATACTCCTGCCGCTCCGACCCTGCTCGACCGGGACACACTGGCCATTTTCCGGCCCCGACGCAAGCGCGCGTGTCCCCGGGGAAACCGCGCCCGTCTACCGCCGCGACGGATCGACCGCAATGACCACAGCCGGGGACGGAGCGTTCATGAGGGCCACTTACCGGGCGAAACCGACGTGAGCAACCGAAACAAGCTGCTGGCGCCCTTCGCCCGTCGCGAATCCAGCCGCGCCATTCCCGAGCGCGTGCGCGAGGTCGTGGATCGCTTCGAAATCCGCAGCGAACGGTTGATCGGCTGGGTCCAGCTCGGCATCGGCCTGTTCATCACCGCACTCTATCTGGTGTCGCCGCGTCCGGTGGACAGCGAGATGCAGCATCCGGTGCCGATCAGCCTCGCGGTCTATCTCTGCTTCACCGCCCTGCGCCTGTTCCTGTCCTACCGGATCCGCCTGCCGGCCTGGTTTCTCGGCCTGTCGGTCCTCGTCGACATCGCGCTGCTCTACGGTCTCGTCTGGTATTTCCACGTCCAGTACGGCCAGGGCGCCAGCTTCTCCCTGAAGGCGCCGACGGTGATGTATGTCTTCGTCTTCATCGCCATTCGCGCCTTCCGCTTCGATCCGGCCTGGGTGCTGGCGACCGGCGCTGCCGCGGCGCTCGGCTGGGTCGGGCTGACGCTCTATGCCATCGATGCCGAGGGCACCGACGCCATCACCCGCAGCTTCGTTGCCTATATCCACGGCGACGGCATCCTGGTCGGCGCCGAGATCGACAAGATCGTCGCGATCCTCGTCCTCACCACCGTCCTGGCGCTTGCCCTCGTGCGGGCCAAGCGGCTCCTGGCGGCGGCGACGCTGGAGCATATCGAGCGCGAGGAGATCCGCCGCTTCCTGCCGGCCGATGTGGAGCGCGCCATCGTCACGTCGGCGGAATCGGTGGTGGCCGGCGACGCCGAGGAGCGCGAGGCGGCCATTGTCATCCTCGACATTCGCGGCTTCACCGGCTTCATGGCCCGGCACGACGCCCGGCAGGTGGTCGAGGTGCTGGTCGGACTGCACGCCCGCATCGTGCCGGTGATCGAGCGCCATGGCGGCATCGTCGACAAATATCTCGGCGACGGCCTCTTGGCGACCTTCGGGGCGACAAGGCCGTCGCGGACAGCCGCCGCCGAGGCCCTTGCGGCCCTCTGCGAAATCCTCACTCTGTCCCGGGAGTGGGCGCAGGAGATGGAGATGCGCTTCGGTCCGATCGGCCTGCGCGTCAACGGCGCGGCGACCGCCGGAACCGTCGTCTTCACCGCGCTCGGCGACGAGCACCGGCTCGAATACACCGTGATCGGCGATCCGGTGAACCTCGCCGCCAAGCTGGAGAAGCACAACAAGGTCGAGCAGACCCTTGGCCTGACCACCCAGGCCAGCCTCGACATGGCGCAGGCGCAGGGATTTCGCCCGCCCGCCGCCGCCAGCCTGACCCGCCTCGATCGCCGGCAGGTACAGGGAGTGGACGCCCCGCTCGACCTCGTCGCCTTCGCCTGAGTGCTCAGGGCAGCTTCTGGTCGAGGAGGATCACCTCCGAATGCAGATGGTCGACATCGCGGGGCGCGACATCCGCCGGGCGATACCAGCGCGGCAGCCTGATCGTTTCCACCGTGCCTTGGTCGTCGCCCGGCGTCATGAAGCGCGTGTCGATGGCGAGGACGCCGCGCTCGCCGGTCACGATGCTGTCGGCAATACCCTGCGCATGCGCCGACAGGAACGCCGGATCGCTGGCATGCAGGATCTCGTGATAGGCGATCGCCTCGCCCTTCAACTTGCGCTGCCAGACCAGCCAGGTGTCACTGATGATAGCGTGGTGCAGGTCGAAGCCGGCATGGGCGTCGAGGACAACCCGCTGCGCGGGATCGAGCCGCTCGCGGATCGCCGCCGCATCCCGCAGCACCGGCAGGCGCCCCGGCGCCCCGCTCGGCCGGAACAGGCTGCGGCTGTCGTCGAGCACCGAAAAGCCCAGCGCCCGGATCTTGCGGCCAGTGGCTCGGCGGGCCGTCATGGTCTGGTAGGTGACGCCGGGCTGGGCCATGCCCGAGCGCAGCAGATCGTCGCCGGTGCCGTCGCCGCGATAATCGGCGAGAAGATACCAGGAGGAGAGATCGCAGAAGCGCCGCAACTGGCCGCCGATCACGCGGTCGCTGTAGATCGTGCCCATGAAGCCGACGACATGCCCGTCATCCTCCACCAGCCAGCCGCGCTCGACCCCCTCCGGCCGCCAGGGATAGTCGAGCAGCCGGGCCCAGCGCTCGCGCGGAATCTTCGCGTTCATGCGGGTGTGCAGGAGTTCGACCACCGCGGCGATGTCGCCGGCGCGCGCCGGCCGCACGGTCGCGCTCATCGGACCAGTTCGTCCGTCGGTGCGCCGGCGAACAACGCCCCCGCATCGCGCCATTGGATCGCCGGATGGGCGGCGAAAAGGGCCAGCAATTCGTCGAGAAACGCCCAGGTCTCGGCGTCGTGGACGAGATGGTGGGTGAGGATGCCGAAGGGCTCGGCTGGATCGCTGCGGCCGAGCCGCCGGTCGGCGAGGCGCTCGGCGGCCAGCCGGACCAGCTTGTCGTGCCCGGCGAAACGGGCGCCGCCCTTCCAGGTGAGAAGATCGAGATGGGCGTTCACATGCCGGCAGGCCGCCTGTGGCGACACGGTCTGGCGCGGCCCGAACACCGAGATGCCGGCATAGCCCATGGCCGGCAATGCCTCGGCCACCGCCGGCTCGATCCGGTTCCAGGGCGGCACCATCACCGGCACGAAACGGTCGCCGAACGCCGCTGCCAGACGCCTGCGCCCCTCGTCGAACTCCACCAGCACCTCGGCCAGAGGCCGGTCGCCGCCGCATTCCACGGCGCGCCCGCCGGTCGCGGCCTGGTTCCTGTGCGCGTGGCCATGCTGGAGAACGGTGAGGAGCGGATCGCCGCGATGGGCGATCAGGCTGTCCGCCAGCCCAGCGGGAATGACCGCCAGCGCCAGCGGTGCCGCATGGCGGTGCGCAGCGGCAATTAGCGCCTCGAGCGCTGGCGTCGCGGCCATCGCGTCGTCGTCCCGCCACCACATGTCGATCCGCCGGCCGGCATCGTGCCAGGCGTCGAGTTCGCTCAGAAGATCGTCAGCGTTGCGCATGGCGCGGCTTTAGCGGCGATCGGGCGCGCGGGCAATTGCGGCGCGGCACGACCGATCGGCCGGAGCAGGAGACGGTCAGTCTCTTTCTTCGTCTTCCTCGGCGTCCTGTTCGTCGTCCGGAATATCGGTGCCGATCAGCCGCTCGTCGGGCTCTTTGCCGGCAAAGGAGTTGTCGGTGCGCTGCAGCGCATTGTCGAGGACGCCGCCATCGGCGGGCTTTTGATCGTGTCTGGGAGCCTTCGGATCGGCCATTGCGCGTCCTCCTGATGCAGTCGAACGCCTAACCACCAAAATGCCCCCCCCGTTCCACTTGGGGGGCATAGGAGGCGGCAGCGCGCCGCCGCCTCCGCTTCGCTGGCCCTACTCGGCCGGCACGTCGCCGGCAGGCATGTAGAGATCGCCGCCCTCGCGATATTTCTGCGCCATCTTCTCCATGCCCTCCTTCTGCGCCTCGGCGCGGATGTCGTGGGAGATCTTCATGGAGCAGAATTTCGGGCCGCACATGGAGCAGAAATGCGCCACCTTGTGCGCCTCCTTGGGCAGCGTCTGGTCGTGGAAGGAGCGCGCCGTCTCCGGGTCGAGGGAGAGGTTGAACTGGTCCTCCCAGCGAAACTCGAAGCGCGCCCGGCTCAGGGCGTCGTCGCGCAGCTGCGCCGCCGGATGGCCCTTGGCGAGATCTGCGGCATGGGCCGCGATCTTGTAGGTGACGACGCCGACCTTCACGTCGTCGCGGTCCGGCAGGCCCAGATGCTCCTTCGGCGTAACGTAGCAGAGCATCGCCGTGCCGAACCAGCCGATCATCGCCGCACCGATGCCCGATGTGATGTGGTCGTAGCCCGGCGCGATATCGGTGACCAAGGGTCCGAGCGTGTAGAACGGCGCCTCGCCGCAGACCCGCATCTGGCGGTCGACATTCTCCTTCACCTTGTGCATCGGCACATGGCCCGGCCCCTCGATCATCACCTGGCAGCCCTTGGCCCAGGCGATCTTCGTGAGCTCGCCCAGCGTGTCGAGCTCGGCGAACTGTGCCGCGTCGTTGGCATCGGCGATCGAGCCGGGGCGCAGGCCGTCGCCCATGGAGAAGGACACGTCATAGGCCCGGCAGATATCAGCGATCTCCTCGAAATGCTCGTAGAGAAAGCTCTCGCGGTGGTGGTGCAGGCACCACTTCGCCATGATCGAGCCGCCGCGCGACACGATGCCCGTCGTCCGGTCCACCGTCAGCGGAATATGCGACAGCCGCACCCCGGCATGGATGGTGAAATAGTCGACCCCCTGCTCGGCCTGCTCGATCAGCGTGTCGCGGAACACCTCCCAGGTCAGGTCCTCGGCGATGCCGTTCACCTTCTCCAGCGCCTGGTAGATCGGCACCGTGCCGATCGGCACCGGCGCATTGCGGATGATCCAGTCGCGGATGTTGTGGATGTTGCGGCCGGTGGACAGGTCCATCACCGTGTCGGCGCCCCAGCGGATCGCCCAGACCATCTTCTCCACTTCCTCGGCCATCGAGGAGGTGACGGCGGAATTGCCGATATTGGCGTTGATCTTGACCAGGAAGTTGCGGCCGATCGCCATCGGCTCGACTTCCGGATGGTTGATGTTGGCCGGGATGATCGCACGCCCGGAGGCGACCTCGTCGCGCACCCATTCCGGGGTGATGAAATCCGGGATCGCCGCCGAATACGGCTCGCCGTCGCGCTCCAGCGCGCGCTTGGCCTCGGCCCGGCCGAGATTCTCGCGGATCGCGACGAACTCCATCTCGGCGGTGACGATGCCGGCGCGGGCATATTCGTACTGGGTCACGGCGCGCCCGCCCGTCGCCCGGCGCGGGGCGTTGCGAACCGGAAATTCCGGCGTCAGCTTCTCAGCCGGCAGATTGCCGTTGTCCTCGGGCTGCACCGCGCGGCCCTCGTAGAACTCGGTGTCGCCGCGGGCCGCGATCCAGCTCTCGCGGATGCGCGGCAGGCCCTTGGCGATGTCGGTCTCGATCTGGCTGTCGGTATAGGGGCCAGACGGATCATAGACGATGACGTCGGGCTCGCCCGCGGTCGGGTGCACGGTGATTGCGCGCATCGGCACGCGGATATCGGGAAAGGCCGTTCCGGCCAGGTAGATCTTGCGGGAGGCCGGCAGCGGGCCGGCGGTGACGGTGGGTGTCACGGCATTCATCTTGGTTCTCCAGTCGCGCTCGCGTCGGAGATCCAGTTCTGCTTTCGGTGATCGAAAACTCTCGTCGGCCTGTCGGATCGCCCCTGTCGTCGGGGGATTGGCCCGCATTGCGGGCCGGAGAGGTCGGCGGCTTTCCCATCCCTACGCCAGTATGAACTGGATCAGGTTCGTAGGGTCGCCGCGCGCTTCGCCGATGATCGGCGGCCGTCGGCCTCTCAGTTCCTTGCCGGAACTCCCCTTGGACGAGCGGACGGTAGCAGCCCCCGTGGGGGTGTCAACAGCGGTTGCAGCCGTCGTCGGACAAGACCGGCGCGACGACGCGAAGAGACCGAGAGCGGGAAGACGGGAAGCAGGATTGGCTGCGCCGATCGGGACATCGCGGCGGCAACGCAAGCGATGCGCCGCGGGCCGGGACGGCCGGGAGGTGGTCAGGGGCAAAGCCCAAGCCAGAGGCCCGCGATGGGTGTCGCGGGCGGTCCGCGGCGCGAGCGGCGCCGTCGGACGAGATGTGTGTCACATGCGGGCGGCCAGCGCCCCGTCATGCGGCCGGCAGAGCCGAGACCCTAGAGGATGTCGAGGCTGACCTTGGCGGTGCCCGAATGGATCATGCCGATCTTCGAGGCCGCGGCGCGCGACAGGTCGATGATCCGGCCGCCATGATACGGGCCGCGGTCGTTGATGCGCACGACGACGGACTTGCCGTTGCGACGGTTGGTGACGCGCACCTTGGTGCCGAAGGGCAGCGTCTTGTGAGCCGCCGTCATAGAATTCATGTTGAAGCTTTCGCCGTTCGCCGTGCGGCGACCATGAAAGCGCTTTCCGTAATAAGAGGCGGAACCCGAGGCCGCGGACTTCGTTTCGGCTACGACCGGAGTGATTGCGGCGGAGTACGAACCGACCATCGTTCCGGCGAAAAGCGCGGCCGCGAGAGCGGCCTTCGGCAGAAACTTCATTCTTGGCATGTCCTTGAGATGCGACGTTTGCGACGCCGCCTCCTTCGTCAATTCCTGTGACGAGAAAAAGGACGGACTCTGGCAGCAATAGGGTCTTTCTACGACAGCGGAACTTTTCGGGCCCTGGCGTATCGTCCTGAACCCAAACGAAGAATTTCCGTCCGAGCCCTGTGCTGAATGCGACAGCGATGTCGCATTCGCGCCGATGCCGCCTCAACCGGTCAGACCGCGAGCGGCGGGGTGCGGCCGCTGTCCTCCAGTTCCCATTCGGCCTGCCAGTCCATGCCGTCCTGCGACAGGACAAGGTAGTTGCGCTCGCTCGTATAGGTCGCGCTGCGGGACGGCAGCGGCCGCAAGCGGATCTTCCGGCCGCGCAGCGGGCTCTCGCCGACCCGCGCGAGAAGGCCGAGCGCAAACGGATAGGCCGGCCCGGGCGCGGGGTGGGAAATGCCGGACGCGACGAGCTGGTGCATCACACTCCCGTTCAGAAGCCGCATCTCGCCGCGCGTCGCCAGGTGGATTTCGCCGGAAACGACCACGAGCCCGCCGACGGCTCGCTCGGCGCGATCGGCCAGGCATTGCAGGCAGCGGATCCATTCGCGCCGATGCGCCCGGCTCTGCCACTGGTCGCGCAGATCGTCCGACAGCTTGGCGACCCGCGGCACGATGCCGGCGACGAGCTCGGCCCAGCTCAGCCGCGGCCCGAGCACCGGCACGCTGGACATGAGCACGATCCGGTCCGGCTCCGGCGTCGACTCCAAGGCCGTCTCGAAGCTCTTCCATCCGACCGGCCCCATCACCCGGTCGGGACGGCGTTCGCTGCGCAGGTCCGGCGCGAGGATCGTCAGGCCCGGATAGCGCACCGCGACGCCCAGGCTGCGCGCCTGCCGGTCCAGCGCGATCGCCGGCAGATCCGCCTCGTCCGCCGCCAGCTGGAAGATCAGGAACATCTCGCGCGCCGCCTCGAACAGGCCGCGCCCGACGGGACTGTCCAGAAGCGCTGCCGGATGGCTGCCCCAGCCGTCGATGATGTCATGGTCGTCCCACATCGACACGGACGGCACATGGGCCGACATCGCCCCCATGGCGGGCCGGGCGAAGCTGATCAGATAGCGCTCGAAATAGAAGCGCCGGATCGCCGCCCGGGCCGCGTCGGTCAGCGGCACGGTGCCGCGCTCGTCGGGCTTCAGCCTGGTCCAGCGCTGCACATCCGGATGACAGGCGAGGACGTCGTCGGCATAGAGCTGGTCGCCGCCCTGCAGCATCAGGGAAAAGGGCGCGCGGCCGTGCTCGGCGGTGAGCCGGGTCCACATGGCGTCGCGCTCGGCGATGTCGCGCGTGAGATCCCCATTCTCCTGGCCGTTGCAGGAGACATAGGCGATGCGCGCCGCGCCGCCCTCGGGGCTGACGACGGCATAGTCGGTCTCGTCGATGCGGTAGGAGCTGGTGGTGCCGGCCGGCAGCGAGAAATCGTAGCGCCAGACCGTGCGGCCGAACCTCGTGGCCAGCGCTATCGGCTGCGTCGCCTCGCCCGCGGCGAACAGGTCGGGCGCCGCGGCCGCTTCGTCCAGGACAAGGATCGCAGCGAGATGGTCGCGCCGGCCATCGCCGCCGCGTGCATAGAGGATCGGGCCGATCCGGTCCGGAAGCGGATCGGCGGCGGAAACGGTCTCGGTCATCGGCTCCTGCCGGCTTGGCTGTGACCGATGCCCGTCCCGGCTTCGGTCTCGCCCCGCCATATAGGAAGCCATGGCTGCCATGCCGACCGCAATGCTGCCATCACGCGGGCCGGACGATCGGACGCCGGCGGAATCGACAGGGCTTGCGGCCTCCGCAGAGCCCCGCGCCGGCCGAACTCAGTCGGTGGTGGTCTGGACGCCGGGCAACGCCTGCATGCGGGCGTCGAGCGTGGCCGTATCGGCGGCATCCGGGGTCGGCGCGGCGGCGTCCGCCGCACGAACGCGTCCGCCCTTGCCGCTGTCGGCGCGGGCCGGTTGTTCGGTCAGCCCCTGCCAGAGCGTGAGGAAGGGATTGGCCTCGTTACCGGTAGTCTTGCGCGGCGCCATGGCGGTGGCCGTCGCGAGACCGGCCGGGGCGGACGTGTCCGGTTCCGGGCTCGGCGCGACGGCGGCGGTGCGGACCTCGTCGATGGCCGCGGCGGCACCCTGCTTGCGGACCTCCGCCTGGGACGCCATGCGGAAGCCGGCGCTGCGCTGGTCGCGGGAGATCTTCTGGTAGAAGGCGTTGCCGCCGGCAATCACCTTGTAGTGCATGTTGCCGTAGCCGAAGCTCAGGCCCGCCGTGTGGAAGAACTTGGCGTCACCCACCTGGGCATGGCGCTTGCCGGACAGCACCTCATGGGCGGTCTGCATCGCCAGTTCCTTGCCGGCCCCCATGTCGCGGGTCATCACGCCGGGCGCGAACTGCTTGGGCTGGGCGACCACGTCGCAGACGGAATCGGGATAGCTCGGCGAGCCGACGCGGTTCATCACCACGGTGCCGACGGCGAGCATGCCCTCGCGGCTGGAGCGGTTGGATTCGAAGAACATCGCCCGGGCGAGGCATTCCTGGCTCGGACCGTAGCTGAGGGGTGACACCACCTCCTCGATCTCCGGTGCGCCGACACAGCCGGACAGGACGGCAGCGGACAGAAGGGTGGCAAGGGCCGGCAGACGGCCGCGGATCGACAACGTGCTCATGGCGCTGTCGTGGTCACGAAATGTGTCGGCAAACGGGGCGGCGTGTCCGGGAATGACACCGGCAAGCGATTCCGCCGGCCGGTGTTGCCGAATCGCCGCGCCTGCCGCCGGGTCAGACCCGGCGTTCGATCATCATCTTGCGGATCTCGGCGATCGCCTTGGCCGGGTTCAGTCCCTTCGGGCAGGACTGGGTGCAGTTCATGATGGTGTGGCAGCGATAGAGCTTGAACGGATCTTCCAGATCGTCGAGCCGCTCGCCGGTCGCCTCGTCGCGGGAATCGATCAGCCAGCGATAGGCCTGCAGCAACACGGCCGGGCCGAGATAGCGGTCGCCATTCCACCAATAGGATGGGCACGAGGTCTGGCAGCAGAAGCACAGGATGCACTCGTAGAGACCGTCGAGCTTCTCGCGGTCCTCATGGCTCTGGCGCCATTCGCGCTCGGGCTCGGGCGTGTCGGTTTTCAGCCACGGCTCGATCGAGCGCAGCTGGGTATAGGGCACCGTCAGATCCGGGATCAGATCCTTGATCACCGGCATGTGCGGCAGCGGATAGACCTTCACGGCGCCGCGGATCTCGTCCATGCCCTTGGTGCAGGCCAGCGTGTTGGAGCCGTCGATGTTCATGGCGCAGGAGCCGCAGATGCCCTCGCGGCAGGAGCGGCGCAGCGACAGGGTCGAATCGACCTTGTTCTTGATCCACAACAGCGCGTCGAGAACCATCGGGCCGCAATCGTCGGTGTCGACGTAATAGGTGTCGGTCCGCGGGTTTTCCTCGTCGTCCGGCGACCAGCGATAGATCTTGAACTCGCGCACATTCGTCGCGCCCGCCGGCTTGTCCCACACCTTGCCGGGATTGATGGTGGAGTTCTTCGGGAGGGCAAGTTCGACCATGAGGATGTATCCGGTGCCTTTCTGGAATCGTTCGCAACATAAAGCGTGCGCTGCAAAACACCAGAGACGAAACGGCGCGGAAAGGCTTCAAATCGTTTGAAGTCCGGCCGTTTTCCGGTGTCTGCGACGTTGTCTCGCGGCCGTTGCCGGGTGACGCCTGCCTCAGCGATAGATCAGCGTCGGCAGCCACATGGTCAGAGCCGGGATGAAGGTGATCAGGAACAGCACCACGAAGAGCGGCACCAGGAAGGGCGCCGTCGCCGACATGCAGCGCTCGAACGGAATGCCCGACACCCGCGACAGGACGTAGAGCACCATGCCGATCGGCGGGGTCAACAGGCCGATCATCAGGTTGAGCACCATGATCACCCCGAAATGCACCGGATCGACGCCCATCTGCATGGCGATCGGCAGCAGCACCGGCGTCAGGATGGTGATCGCCGCCACGGTCTCCATGAAGCAGCCGACGATCAGCAGGATCAGGTTGATCAAAAGCAGGACGACCCACGGATTGTCGGAGATCGTCAGGATCAGCGCGGCGAACTGCTCCGGCGCCCGGTTGGAGGTCAGGATCCAGGCGAAGATCGAGGCCGCGGCGACGATGAACAGGACGACGGCAGTGGTCTCGATCGTGTCGAAGGAGACCCGCAGGAACCGCTTCAGCGTCAGCGTGCGATAGACCACGAGGCCGAGGATCAGCGCCCAGGCACAGGCCGCGATCGCCGCTTCCGTCGGCGTGAAGGCGCCGGTCAGGATGCCGCCGACGATGATCACCGGCGTCATCAGCGACAGGAAGGCGCGCTTGAAGGTGAAGCCGAGGATCGACAGCTTGAAAGGCTGGTCGACCGGATAATTGCGGCGGCGGGCATAGATCGCGATCATCGCCATCAGCGAGACGGCCATCAGCAGGCCCGGAATGAAGCCGGCGGCGAAGAGCTGGCCGATCGAGGCGCCGGCGACGACGCCGTAGATCACCATCGGCAGGGAGGGCGGAATGATCGGCCCGATGGTCGATGACGCGGCGGTGATGCCGACCGCAAAGCCCGGCTCGTAATTGGCGTCGCGCATCGCCTTGATCTCGATGGCGCCGAGGCCGCCGGCATCGGCCACCGCCGCGCCCGACATGCCGGCGAAGATCACCGAGGCGCCGACATTCACATGGCCGAGGCCGCCGCGCATCCAGCCGAAGATCGCCTTGGCGAAGTCGAAGATCCGCTCGGTGATGCCGGCGGCATTCATCAGGTTGCCGGCGAGAATGAAGAAGGGGATGGCCAACAACGGGAAGGAATCGACGCCGTTGATCATGCGATGAATGACCACGACGTCGGGGACCCTGCCCTCGACCAGGATGAAGATCGCCGAGGAGCCCGCCAGCGCGATGGCGACCGGCACGCCGAGGATGATCATCCCCAGAAGCAGCACGAACAGCATCGTCAGCAGCATGGAAACCCCGAACAACAGGTAAGGCCGCGACCGGCCGGGCGCACCGGCCCGGCATCGCATGCGAAGGAATGGGAGGCAGCGGCGCGCCTGGGCATCAAAGGCCGGTGCCCGTCAGCGCGAAGCGTTCCGGGTCGATCAGCCGGCTGGTGCCACTGCGCCAATGGCGGATCAGGGCGATGAGCGCATAGACGGTCATCAGCGCGAAACAGACCGAAACGCCCCAGTAGACGGAGGATTTCGGCACGTCGATCGAGACCATCTTCTGGTGCGTGCGGCCGGCGAGCTGGACGCAGAACCAGCCCATGGCGCCGTAGAAGACCAGCGTGATGACATCGACGGTGATCTGCGCCACGAAGCGGCCCCGCCGCGGCAGATAGCGGTAGAACAGCTCGACCGCGATGTGGCTTTCCTTGCGGGCCGCCATGATCGCGCCGATGAAGGTGACCGCGATCAGCAGGAAGCGCGCGATCTCCTCAGTCCAGCCGAGGGAATTGTTGAGCACGTAGCGCGTGAAGAACTGCAGGAAGACCACGAAGGCCAGGAGCCAGAAGACGCCGAAGACCACGCCGTCGCTCCAGCGCAGATCGGACAGATCGACGGGCTGGTCGGCGAAGGGGTTCGGCTCCAGCGGCTGCACGCCCGCTTCCGGGCCGGGTTCGATTTCAGGTGACGCCATGACCGCATCCGGAACGAGGAGACAGGCCGGGCGCGCTGAGCGCGCCCGGCGAGACTTCCGAGGGAAAGGAGACTATTCGATCGCCTGGAGGCGGTCGTAGGTCTCCTGGTCCCAGGTGGCGTCGGGGCCGTTATGCAGCTTCATCGTCGCCTCGCGGAACGGCGTGATGTCGACCTCGTGGACATTGACGCCCTGCTCGCGGAACCACTCGGCGAGCTTGGCCTCGTTCTCGCGCACCTGCGTGGTGGCGCAGTCGGCGGTTTCCTTGAGCACGTCGGAGAGCGCCGTCCGGTCGGCCTCGTCCATCTGGTCCCAGGTCGGGCCGCCGACGATGGTCAGGAGCGCATCGTTGATATGGGCGGTCAGCGAGATGTCCGTCTGCACCTCGTAGAACTTCTTGGCCTGGATGGTCGGCAGCGGGTTCTCCTGGCCGTCCACCGTGCCCTGCTGCAGCGCCAGATAGACCTCAGCGAAGGCGATCGGCGTCGGATTGGCGTTCACCGCCTTCGGGAACATCATGTAGAGCGGGGCATTCGGCACCCGGATCTTCATGCCCTCCATGTCGGCCGGCGTGTTGATCGGCTTGTTCGCCGTCACGTGCCGCTGGCCGTAATAGGTGGTGGCGACGACGTGGTTGCCGGTCGCCTCGTTGTAGCCGGCGGCCAGCTCCTTGAAGAGATCGGAGTTGCGGAACGCGTCCCAGTGGTCGTAGCCGCGGAACATGAAGGGCGCGCCGCCGATGGCGATCGGGCCGTAGGCGCGGCCGGCGAAGAGCTGGCCGGTATAGATCACGTCGACGGTGCCGAGGCCGAGGCCTTCGTTGATGTCGACTTCCTTGCCGAGCGAGGACGCCGGGAACACCTCGAAGGAATAGCGATCCTCCGTCGCCGCCTTCAGCTTGTCCGACGCCTCCACCGCGCAGGTATGGTACGGCTCGCTGGACTCGTAGACATGGGCGAATTTCAGCGCCGTCTGGGCGAAGGCCGGCTGCGCGGTGAGCGCAATGGCAGTCGCGGCCGAAAGAGCCAGTACATGCTGTGTGTATTTCATCTTGTTCCTCCCCAATGTATACACTGTTTTCAGGCGATCATATTGATTGCATCCCACAGCGCAATGGCCCCATCGTCGTTCTTGACGATCGCTGCCGCAAGGGCGGCGACGCAAAATGAGGCGGGCAGCGGCGCGGCGAGGTATCCGGTCGGTGCGATCGGTCGAGACAGAGGATAGTTCAGACATGTCGACGAATACGGTGCGCCTCGACCCTTCGGACAACGTGGTCACGGCGCTGAAGGCGCTGGAAACCGGCGCCGCGGTCGAGGAGACGACGACGCTCGGACTGGTCCCGCGCGGCCACAAGATCGCCACCCGGGCCATTCCCGCCGGAACGCCGGTGATCAAATATGCGCAGATCATCGGCTACGCCGCCGAGGACATCGCGCCCGGCAGCCACGTCCACACCCAGAATGTCGAGTTCCGCGGCACGGCCCACAATTACGATTTCTCGACCGACCTGCGGCCGGTCGCCATGGTGCCCGAGGACCAGCGCGACACCTTCATGGGCTATCGCCGCAAGGACGGCCGGGTCGGCACCCGCAACACCATCGCGGTGATCACCTCCGTCAACTGCTCAGCCACGGCGGCCCGCAAGATCGCCGAGGCCTTCGGGCCGGAGGAGCTGGCGGCCTATCCCAATGTCGACGGCGTCACCGCCTTCGTCCACGGCACCGGCTGCGGCATGGGCGGCGATGGCGAGGGCTTCGAGGCGCTGCAGCGGATCATGTGGGGCTATGCCCGCCATCCCAACGTCGCCGGCGTGCTGATGGTCGGCCTCGGCTGCGAGGTGAACCAGATCGACTGGCTGCTGGAAGCCTTCGGGATCGAGAAGGGCCCGATGTTCCACGCCATGAACATCCAGGACGTGGCGGGCCTGCGCCGCACGGTCGAGATCGGCGTCGAGCGGGTTCGCGCCATGCTGCCCATCGCCAACGAGGCGCGTCGCGAGCCCTGCCCGGCGTCCGAACTGATGGTCGCGCTCCAGTGCGGCGGCTCCGACGCCTGGTCGGGCATCACCGCCAATCCGGCGCTCGGCTATGCCTGCGACCTGCTGGTCGCCCAGGGCGGCACCGGTGTCCTCGCCGAAACGCCGGAGATCTACGGCGCCGAGCATCTGCTGACCCGCCGCGCCAAGGACGAGAAGACCGGCCGCAAGCTGGTCAAGCTGATTGAGTGGTGGGAGGATTATACCGCCCGCAACAAGGGCTCGATGGACAACAACCCGTCGCCCGGCAACAAGAAGGGCGGCCTGACCACCATCCTGGAAAAGTCGCTGGGCGCCGCGGCCAAGGGCGGCACGTCGCCGCTCAACGGCGTCTTTCGTTACGGGGAACCGGTCAATACGCGCGGCTTCGTCTTCATGGATTCGCCCGGCTACGACCCCGCCTCGGTGACCGGCCAGATCGCCTCGGGCTGCAACCTCGTCGCCTTCACCACCGGTCGCGGCTCGGCCGCAGGCTTCAAGCCCTCGCCGTCGATCAAGATCGCCACCAACACCGAGATGTATCGCAAATTGTCCGAGGACATGGACGTCGACTGCGGCCGGATCGTCTCGGAGGGGCTGTCGATAGAGGCCGCCGGCCGCGAGATCTACGAATTGCTGCTGCGCGTCGCCTCCGGCGAGATGTCGAAGTCCGAGGCACAGGGGCTCGGTGACTATGAATTCGTGCCCTGGCAGATCGGCGCGACCATGTAGTCAGGATCGGGTACGGGCGGCCGCTACGGCGCCGGCGCCCGTGCGCGATCCTCGATCCGCGGCGCAGAGCATGTGCGCCGCGGATCCACCGGCTCAGTCCCGGACGAAAATCCCCAGACCCGCCCGGTCGTAATAATCCAGCGTGATGTCCGCGACCCGGCCATCGTCTCCCGTGCGGAACCGCGCGAGCGATGGCCCGGTGGCGTTCTCGCCGATCGCCTCGAAGGTGAAGACGTCGCCGTCATATGCGGTGAGGGCAAAGCGCGTCGGCGCTTGTGCCGGGCCGAGGATCATCGACAGGGCGCCCTCCTCCGCCTCGACGCGGAGCGGGCCGTAATAGCTGTTCGCGTAGCGGCCGGCATAGGTCTCGAGATCGCGCGGCGCGGTGGCATTGGCGGGCGCCGGCGGCACCTCCGCCGCCTCAAGCTCGGCGGCCCGCTGCTGCGCGAAGATGCCGCCGATGAAGCCCAGCCAGTCGACGGTCTGCGCGCCGTTCTGAACGATATCCATGAAGCTCGCGCAGATCGCTTCCGGCACGCCGATCGGCTCGCCATTGGTCAGGACGACGATGCCGAGTTCCTCGCCGGGAAGCAGCGAGATCGCCGTCGCGGTGCCGAGGTTGAAGGCGCCGGAATGGCCGAGCGTCACCCGGCCAAGATCGTCGGTGCCGACGTTCCAGCCCAGCCCGTAGAAGCCGGCGCGGATCGACGGATCGGCCGGCAGGCGATTGGGCATATGCGGCTGATGGGTCGTCGCCAGGGCGCTTTCATCGATCAGGGTCGCGCCCTCGAAACGCCCCTTGCCGAGCTGCAGGCGCAGGAAGCGGGCCATATCCGAGACCGAGGCGCTGGCGCCGCCGGCCGGCGCCTCGGCGTCCGCCACGCGTTCGTAGCGCGCCTCCCAGCGCCCCTCGTCCGGCGCGCCGGCCCGCACATGGATCTTCGCCCGGTTGTCATGGCCGGCATAGTCCGCGTTGCGATAGCTCGTGCGGGTCATGCCAAGTGGCTGGAACAGCCGCTCCGTGGCAAGCGCCTCGAAGGGTTGGCCGGCGGCCTTCGCGGCGGCGACCGCACCGGCGGTATAGCCGAGATTGGAGTAGTGATAGGTCGAGCGGAACGGGTCCAGGGGCTGCTGGTCGATCCGCGACAGGATCGTCTCCCGGTCGAAGCCGAGATCCTCGAGAAGGTCGCCCGCCCCCGTCGCCAGCCCCGAACGATGCGACATTAGATCGACGAAGGTCGCATGTTCGCTGACATAGGGATCGGACAGGGCGAAGGAGGGATCGTAGCCGCGCACCCGCTGGTCCCAGGCCAACAGGCCGTCGCCGACGAGCCCCGCGACGAGGGTCGAGGCGATGGGCTTCGACAACGAGGCGAGCAGGAAGACCGTGTCGGCATCCACCGGCTCCGGCTCGCCGACTTCGCGCAGGCCGAAGCCCTTGGCGAAGAGAACCTCGTCCCGGTAGACGACCGCGACCGCGACGCCCGGCACGCCGGTCGTCTCCATCAGGCCCTCGACGACCCCGTCGAGCCGATCGACGGCCCGGTCCACCTGTTGCCGGTCCAGAAGCGGTGGCACCGGCATGACGGGCGCCGGCAGGAGATTGGCGGGCGAAGGCGACGCGGCATCCTGCGCCATCGCGGGTGCTGCCGGGGCTCCCAGAAACAGGCTGAGGGCCAATACCGGCAGGGCCGGCGTTCCGACCAGATGGACAAGGCGGATCATCGCAAGGCTCCCTTCACCCGCACCGGACGACGGAGCGGGTGAAGCAACCTTACGATGCGGCAGATGCGACAGGAACCCCGCACTCCCGGCAGGGTTTCGGCCGCGTTAACGGATCAGGGCGCCGTAATGGCGAACGACTTCGCCGGCCAGCTCGTGCCCGCGCTCGGCCGCCTGCCGCGGTTCGGCGCCGTCGAGGCGCGCGGCGAGATAGCCGGCATTGAAGCTGTCGCCCGCCCCCGTCGTGTCGATGACGTCGGCGACCTTGCGCGCGGCCACGGTCTCGAAGCCGCCCTCCGTCGCGACCAGCGCTGGGTCGGAGCCGTCCTTGACCACGACTTCGCCGGTGCCGCAGGCGAGATACCGCCTGGCGGTCGCCTCGGGCGACGCGTCACCGAAGGCGGCGACCTCGTCCGGGAAGCTCGGCAGGCAGAGGCTGGCGACGGCGGCGCCCGCCTCCATCGCCGCCCGCATCACATCCGGCTCGGGCCACAGGCGCGGCCGGATATTCGGGTCGAAGGCGACCAGCTTGCCGGCGGCGCGGGCCGCGCCGAGCATGTCGAGCAGGCGCTGGCGATCGTCCGGCGACAGGATCGCCAGGGTGATGCCAGAGAAATAGAAGGCGTCGCCGCTCGCCGCGGCCGCGTCCAGCTGCGCCGGGTCGGCCGCCAGCAGTTTGGCCGCGGCGCTGTCGCGCCAGTAGGAGAAGCTGCGTTCGGCGCCATCCAGATGGATCATGTAGAGGCCCGGCATCCGCTCAGGAATGCGGCGGACGAGATCGGTCGCAAGCCCGGCCTCGGTGAAGAAGGCCAGCATCTCGTCCGATGTCGTGTCGGTGCCCAGCGCCGTGTGGTAGGCGACGTCCCAGCCCTCGCCGAGCCCGCGCCGCAGATACCAGGCGGTGTTGAAGGTGTCGCCGGCAAAGCCCTTGCGATAGAGGCCCTCGCCGGCCGAGGACAACTCCACCATGCATTCGCCGATGGAGACGATGCGCCTGCGGGTCGCCGCACTCATGCCGGCACCCGATGGGCGGCCGCATCGCCGTCAAGGGCCGCCACCGCGGCCATGACGCCGCGCAGTTCCGCCAGGCCGCGCATGCGGCCGATGACCGGATAGCCCGGATGGGTGCCGCGACCGATGTCGGACAGAAGCTCGTGGCCGTGATCGGGTCGCATCGGGATTTCCGCGTCGGCCCGGCCCTCGGCCCGGCGGCGGCGTTCCTCGGCCATCAGAACCCGCACCAGCGCCACCATGTCGGTGTCGCCGGCCAGATGATCGGCCTCCTCGAAGGAGCCGTCGGCGTCCTTGGCGACGTTTCTGAGATGGGCGAAATGGATCTTGTCGGCAAAACGCGCGGCGATGGCCGGCACGTCGTTGGCCGGATTGGCGCCGAGCGAGCCCGAGCAGAGCGTCAGGCCGTTGGCCGGCGACGGCACGGCATCGAGCACGAAGGCGATGTCCTCGGCGTTCGAGACCACCCGCGGCAGGCCGAAGAGCGGTCGCGGCGGATCGTCGGGATGGACGCAAAGCCGCATGCTGGCCTCTTCGGCCACCGGCACCACCGCTTCGAGGAAGCGGCGGTAATTGGCCCGCACGTCGTCGCGGGTGATGCCGGCATAGCGGCCGAGGATCTCGCGCAGGCCGGCGACGTCGTAGCGCGCATAGGCGCCCGGCAGGCCGGCATTGATGGCAGTCAGCAGCCGCTCGCGATCGGCCGGCGTCGAGGCCTCGAACCAGGCTTTCGCCCGCGCCAGCGTCTGCGGCGCGACGTCGTCGGCCGCGCCCTCGCGCTCCAGCATGAAGACGTCGAAGGCGACATATTCGTGCATGTTGAAGCGCAGGCTGGTGCCGCCGCCCACCACCGGCGCGGCCAGTTCGGTCCGCGTCCAGTCGAGGAGCGGCATGAAATTGTAGCAGACGGTGTGGATGCCGCAGGCGGCGAGATTGCGCAGCGACTGGCGATAGGTCTCGAACAGCGGCTCCAGATCGCCGTCGCCCAGCTTGATGCGCTCATGCACCGGCAGGCTTTCCACGACCCGCCATTCCAGGCCGAGCGCCGGATCGTCGGCGATCAGCGCCTTTCGCGCGGTGATCGCCTCGACCGTCCAGACCTCGCCATAGGGGATCTCGTGCAGGGCATTGACGATGCCCCGGGCGCCGGTCTGGCGGATTTCCGATAGCTGGATGCGATCCTGCGGCCCGAACCAGCGCCACGTTTCCTGCATGTTGCGTCCCCACCCCGGTCGCGTGTCGGGCGCCCTGCGACGCCCCTGTCCTGGCTGACGGCGCGCCGGCTCAGCCCGCGTCGCTGTCGTCGAAATACTGGTCGAACTCGACCCTCAGGCGGACCAGATGGTCGTTGATCCGACCGAGATGCGTGCGCATCGCAAGGTCGGCCGCCTCGCCGTCCCGGGCCTTGATGGCCTCGAAGATCGCCACGTGGTCCTCGTAGACCGCCGGCTGGCCGAAGGCCAGTGACAGGAAGCGCAACCGGTCCATCTGCGCCTTCTGCTCGTCGATGAGCTGCCAGGCAAAGCCGCATCCGGCGCCCTGCGCGATCAGGCGGTGAAATTCGTCGTCTTCCAGATGGAAGGTGTGGCGATCGTCCTTCAGCTGCGCCGCCCGCTGCAGTTCCAGATTGGCCTCCAGCCGGCCGACCAGTTCGCCGACGTCGCGTTGGCAGGCCTCGCGCACCACCGCGACCTCCAGCGCCTCGCGGATGAAGCGAGCATTGCGGACCTCCTGCACCGAGATCTTCACCACCTCGGTCCGGCGCTGCGGCTGCACGCGCAGATAGCCGGTACGGGCGAGCCGGCCGAAGGCCTCGCGCACCGGCTGGCGCGACACGCCGAGATGCCGGGCGACCTCAGCCTCCGAAATGCCGACGCCGGGCAGAAGGCGAAGCTCCAGGATGGCCGTGCGCAATTGCGTGTAGACGCTGTCGGCCATCGTGCCCCGGGGCTGGGTCGTGGCGTCCGGGGAAAGGGCTTCGAGAGACATGGCGGACCTTTGTTGACGACGTTCGGATACTAGGATACCAGTTTGTTCGCAAGCAATGAAATTCGTGGGTGAGGAACGGATGGCGCTACTGGACGAGGATCGGCTGTTCCCGGCGACGCCGAGGGTGCGCGACATCGCCCGTGCGCTCTACCAGACGGTCGCCGACCTGCCGATTATCAGCCCGCACGGCCATACCGATCCGCGCTGGTACGCCGAGAACCAGCCCTTCCCGGACCCCGCCCAGCTCTTCGTCACGCCCGACCACTACATCTTCCGCATGCTGGTCTCGCAGGGGATCAGCCTGGAGGAGCTCGGTGTGCCCGACGCCAACGGCGTCGCGACCGAGACCGACGGCCGCGCCATCTGGCACCGCTTCGCCAGCCATTATCACCTGTTCCGCGGCACCCCGACGCGGCTGTGGCTCGACCATTCCTTCCAGACCCTGTTCGACATCGAGCGGCGCCTGTCGGCCGAGACCGCCGACTTCTACTACGACCGCATCTCCGAGCGCCTCGCGCAGGATTCCTACCGGCCGCGGGCGCTGTTCGAGCGCTTCAACATCGAGGCGATCGCCACCACCGAGAGCGCGCTGGACGATCTCGCCCATCACCGCACGATCCGCGACAGCGGCTGGGGCGGACGGGTGATCACCACCTACCGTCCGGACGCCGTCATCGACCCCGACTTCCCGGGATTTGCCGCCAATCTCGTGCGTCTCGGCGAGATCACCGGCTGCGACGTCGCCAGCTATGCCGGCTATCTCGACGCCCACCGCGCCCGCCGCGCCTATTTCCGCGAATTCGGAGCGACCGCGACCGATCACGGCCATCCGACGGCGCGCACCGCCGACCTGCCCCGCGCCGAGGCCGAGGCGCTGTTTGCCCGCGTCACCGACGGATCGGCCTCGGCCGACGACCGCGAGACCTTCCGCGCCCAGATGCTGACCGAGATGGCGAGGCTGTCGGTCGAGGACGGCATGGTCATGCAGATCCATGCCGGCTCCTTCCGCAGCCATTCGGATCGGATCGCCGCCGGCTTCGGCCGCGACAAGGGTTTCGACATCCCGCAGCCGACCAATTACGTCACCGCGCTCAAGCCGCTGCTCGACGCGGTCGGGCTGGAGCCCGGCCTGACGATCATCCTCTTCACCCTCGACGAGACCGTCTATTCGCGCGAACTGGCGCCGCTGGCCGGCGTCTATCCGTGCCTGAAGCTCGGCCCGCCCTGGTGGTTCTTCGATGCGCCGGAAGGGATGAAGCGGTTCCGCGAGCAGGTCACCGAGACCGCCGGCTTCTACAACACCGTCGGCTTCAACGACGACACCCGCGCCTTCTGCTCGATCCCCGCCCGGCACGACGTCGCGCGGCGGGTGGACTGCGCCTATCTGGCCGATCTCGTGGTCACCGGACGCCTCGTGGAGGACGAAGCGTTCGAGGTTGCCGACGATCTTGCCTATCGCCTGGCCAAGGAGGCCTACAGGCTTTGACCGGCGGCTGACGCCGCCATTTCTGGGAGGAAGCAGGCATGAGCATATTCAGGAAAGTCACCGCGACGATCGCGCTGGCGACGATGCTGGCGGGGGCCGCCACGGTCGCCTCGGCGCAGGAGACCCTGCTGCGTTCGTCGGACACCCATCCCGACGGCTATCCGACCGTCGAGGCGGTCAAGTACATGGGCGAGCTCATCAAGGAGCGCACCGACGGCCGCATCGGCGTCGAGGTCTATCACTCGGCCCAGCTCGGCGAGGAGAAGGACACGATCGAGCAGACCCAGTTCGGCGTCATCGACCTGAACCGCGTCTCCATGGGACCTTTCAACAACATCGTGGAAGAGACCCAGGTCGTCTCGCTGCCCTACATCTTCCGGTCCATCGACCACATGCACAAGGTTATGGACGGCCCGATCGGCGAAGAGATCCTGGCGGCCTTCGAGCCCCATGACCTGATCGGCCTCGCTTATTACGACGGCGGCGCCCGCTCCTTCTACAACAGCGAGAAGCCCATCAAGTCGATGGAGGACCTGAAGGGCCTGAAGTTCCGGGTCATGCAGTCCGACATCTTCGTCGACATGGTCAATGCGCTCGGCGGCAACGCCACCCCGATGCCCTATGGCGAGGTCTATTCCTCGATCCAGACCGGCGTCATCGAGGGCGCCGAGAACAACTGGCCGAGCTTCGAATCCTCCAAGCATTTCGAGGTCGCCAAGCACTACACGCTCGACGAGCACCTGATCGTGCCGGAAGTCCTCGTCATGTCCAAGAAGAGCTGGGAGAAGCTCTCGCCGGAGGACCAGGAGATCGTCCGCGCCGCCGCCAAGGAGAGCGTCACCAAGATGCGCGAGCTGTGGCAGGCCCGCGAGGCGGAATCGGAGAAGATGGTCCGCGAGGCCGGCGTCGAGGTCGTCAAGGACATCGACAAGCAGCCCTTCATCGACGCGATGAAGCCGGTCTACGAGAAATACGTGACCAACGACAAGCTGAAGGACCTCGTCGCCCGCATCCAGGCGACCGAGTAGCAGCCTTCGCGGGGACCGGCGGCGCAATGCCGCCGCCGGTCCCGATCCTGTCTTCGCTGCGTCCCGCCGAAACGGCAGCGGGCGAGCGTCCCGCCGGCTCGCCCCGGCCGTTCCCGTCGCAGGTTGACCCCGCTCCATGCGTCACTTTCTCCTGACGATCGAACCGTTCGTGCGCCGGCTGGCGCGGACCGCGCTCTGGGGCGCGGGCATCGGTCTCGTCACCATGACCCTGATCATCTTCTGGCAGGTCTTCGCCCGCTACGTGCTGAACGACAGCCCGAGCTGGACCGAATCCACCTCCGTGCAGCTCATGGGCTGGTTCATCTTCCTGGGCGCCAGCGTCGGCATCCACGAGGGCTACCATCTCGGCTTCGACGTCCTCGTCTATGTCGTGCCGGACAACGGCAAGAAAGCCCTGCGCACCATCTCGGACCTCGCCGTCCTCGGCTTCTCGCTGGCGATGATGGTCTACGGCACCGAGCTGATGGCCGGCACCTGGAACACCACTATCCCGACCCTCGGCCTTCCCGGCGGCACCACCTTCATGCCGCTGATCGTCGGGGCCGTCCTGTCCATCCTCTTCACGGCCAACCGCATCCTGCGCCGCTTCAGCGGGCTCGAGAATGCCAACGCCTTCGCGATTTCGGACTGAGCCCGACCATGGATCTCTTCATCCTCTTCGGAAGCTTCGTCTTCCTCCTCCTGATCGGCACGCCGATCGCCTTCTGCCTCGGCATCGCGTCGCTGGCGACGGTGATCTACATGGGCATCCCGCCGCTGATCGTCTTCCAGCGGCTCAATTCCGGCCTCAGCGTCTACGCGCTGCTCGCCATTCCCTTCTTCATCTATGCCGGCGACCTGATGGTGCGCGGCGGCATCGCCTCGCGGCTGGTGGCCTTCGCCGGCTCGCTGGTCGGCCATGCCCGCGGCGGCCTCGGTCAGGTCAATGTCGCCGCCTCGACCCTGTTCGGTGGCGTCTCCGGCTCGGCCGTCGCCGATGCCTCGGCGATCGGCGGCCTGATGGTCCCGCAGATGGAAAAGCGCGGCTACAGCGCCGACTACGCGGTCAACATCACCGTCGTCTCGTCGATCATCGCGCTTCTGATGCCGCCGTCCCACAACATGATCATCTATTCGATCTCGGCCGGCGGCTCGATCTCCATCGCCGACCTGTTCACCGCCGGCATCGTTCCTGGCGTCCTCCTGGCGGGCGTCCTGATGTTCGTCGCCTGGCGCGTCGCCATCAGGCAAGGCTATCCGACCGAGACCTTCCAGGGCTTTCGCACCGTCGGCGTCCTGTTCCTGACCGCCATTCCGGGGCTTCTGCTGATCGCCATCATCTTCGGCGGCGTGCGCTCGGGCATCTTCACCGCCACCGAGAGCTCCTGCGTGGCCGTGGTCTACGCGGTGCTCGCCACCATCGTGTGCTACCGCACGCTGAGCTTCGCCTCCTTCGTCGAGGCGACGCTGGGCGCCGTGCGCACCACCGCCATGGTGCTGCTGATCATCGGCGCTGCCGCCGCCTTCGGCTGGCTCTTGGCCTATCTGCGCGTGCCAGCCGAGCTCGTCGCCTTCATGAAGAGCGTCTCCGACAACCCGATCGTCATCCTTTTGATGGTCAACATCATGCTGCTCGGCCTCGGCACCTTCATGGACATGTCGCCGCTGATCATCATCACGACGCCGATCTTCCTGCCGGTCGTGACCGCCTATGGGGTCGACCCGGTGCAGTTCGGTGTGATCATGGTGCTCAATCTCGGCATCGGCTTGTGTACCCCGCCGGTCGGCGCCGTCCTCTTCGTCGGCTGCGCCATCGGCCGGATCTCGGTCTGGCAGGCGATGCGCACCATCTGGCCCTTCTACGGCGCCGCGCTCCTCGTGCTCGGCCTCGTGACCTACGTCCCGGCGGTGTCGCTCTGGCTGCCGTCGCTGTTCAAGTGAGCATGATGCAAAGACTGTCGCTTTCGACCCTCCCGTCCCTGCCCCAGGCCGTCCGACGGCCGGCCTACGATCCGCGGCGGACCACCACCGGCATCGTCCATCTCGGCGTCGGCGCGTTCCACCGCGCCCATCAGGCGGTCTATCTCGACGACATCCTCGCCACCGATCCGCAATGGGCGATCGCCGGCGCGTCGCTGCGCCGGGCCGACATGCGCGATGCGCTGGCGCCGCAGGACAATCTCTTCACCGTCGCCTTCCGCTCGGGCGAGGGCGCGCAGCTGCGGGTCATCGGGTCGCTGAAGGAAATCCATGTCGCGCCGCAGAATCCCGAAGCCCTGCTGGCGCAGATGTGCGATCCGGCGGTGCGCATCGTGTCGCTGACCATCACCGAGAAGGGCTATTGCCACGATCCGGCGACGGGCGACCTCAACCCCGCCCATCCCGACATCGTTGCGGATCTCGAAAACCCGCGCGCGCCGACCACGGCACCGGGCCTGATCGCCGAGGCGCTGCAACGCCGGCGCGAGGCGAACATCGTGCCCTTCACGGTGATGCCCTGCGACAATCTCCCGTCCAACGGCGAGACCACCCACCGCATCGTCTCGCAATATGCCGCCCTGATCGGCGGTGACCTCGCGCGTTTCGTCGAGAACGACGTCGCCTTCGCCGGCACCATGGTCGACCGCATCGTGCCGGCCACCAGCGACGGCGACATCGCCGAGATCACCGCGGCGCTGGGCGTCGAGGATGCCTGGCCGGTGGTCAGCGAACCCTTCGGCCAGTGGGTCATCGAGGACCGCTTCCCGACCGGCCGGCCCGACTTCGCCGCCGTCGGCGCCGAGATGGTGTCCGATGTCGAGGGACACGAGCGCATGAAGCTGCGCATGCTCAACGGCTCCCATTCGACGCTGGCCTATCTCGGTTACCTCGGCGGTTACCAGACGGTGGCGCAGGCGATGGCCGACCCGGCCTATGAGGCGCTGGTGCGCGGCCTGATGACCGAGGAGGTGATGCCCACGCTGCAAATGCCCGGCACCGATCTCGGCGGCTACCGCGAGGCGCTGCTGGCGCGCTTCCACAATCCGGCCCTGCAGCACCGCACCTGGCAGATCGCCATGGACGGCTCGCAGAAGCTGCCCCAGCGCCTGCTCGGCACGGTCCGCGATCGCATCGCCGCCGGGGCGCCCTTCGAGCGTCTGGCGCTCGGGGTCGCCGCCTGGATGCGCTACGTCACCGGCACCGACGAGGCCGGCGCGCCGATCGACGTCAGGGACCCGCTGGCCGACCGGCTGCGGGCCATCGGCGAGGAGGCCGGCCGCGATCCGGAGCGGCTGGCCGCGGCCTATCTCGGCATCGGCGACGTCTTCGGCGCAGATCTGCGCGACCATCCCGAATTCCGGCGCGCCGTGACCGCGGCCCTCGCCGCATTGCTCACCGACGGCGCCGCGGCCACCGTGGCACGCACTGCCCATTCGCCCCGCTAGGCGCCTCCGCTTGAGGCACCGCAAGGAGACAGACCATGAGCACGATCGTTGAGACACCGGGCGACTGGACCCAGGTCGACGCCAGCACGCGGCGGCGGATCCTGACCCATTCGCCGGAGATGATGGTCGTCGAGGTGGAGTTCCAGCCGGGCGGCTGCGGCCCGGCCCATTCCCATCCGCATCTCCAGGCGACCTATGTCCGACAGGGCGTCTTCGACTTCACCATTGCCGGCAGGACCCGGCGCGTGACCGCAGGCGACAGCCTCGTGGTCCCGTCCAACGCCGTGCATTCCTGCTTGTCGGCGACCGGCGGCACGCTGATCGACATCTTCACCCCGGCTCGCGAAGACTTCCTCTAAGCCGGCTAAGACACCACCCGTTTCTGTCCCGTACCGGGCTCGCGTCCGGTGCGACGGCGGAGCCATGTCCAGAACGGAGACATCCCATGACGATCGAGACACGACAGGCGATCGACCCGCGTCACGCCCGCACCTTCGACACCGCGCAGCTGCGCGCCGAATTCCTGATCGAAAAGCCCTTCGTGCCGGGCGAGATCAATTTGGTCTACAGCCATTACGACCGGATGATCGTCGGCGGCGCCGTGCCGTCCGCCGGCGACCTGGTGCTCGACAGCGCCAGGGAGACCGGCACGCCGGGCTTCCTCGACCGCCGCGAGGCGGTGATCGTCAATATCGGCGAGACCGGCACGGTGCGCACCGGCAGCGGCACCCATGAACTCAACCATCGCGACATGCTCTATGTCGGCCTCGGCGACGGTCCGCTGACCTTCTCCGGTGCGGCGGCGCGCTTCTACATCCTCAGCGCCCCGGCCCACCGCCATTTCGACACCCGGCTGGTGACCATCGATGCCGCCAAGCGCGTCGATCTCGGCGCCGCCGCCACCTCCAACGACCGCTCGATCTTCCAGTTCGTCCATCCCGACGTCATGGAGAGCTGCCAGCTCGTCGCCGGCATGACCACGCTGCACGGCGGCTCGGTCTGGAACACCATGCCGGCCCATGTCCACGACCGCCGCTCCGAGGCCTATCTCTATTTCGACCTGCCCGAGGATGCCCGCGTCTTCCACATGATGGGCGAGCCGTCCGAGACCCGGCACCTGGTGGTGAAGAACGAGCAGGCGGTCCTGTCGCCGCCCTGGTCGATCCACAGCGGCGCGGGCACGGCGTCCTACACCTTCATCTGGGCGATGGCCGGCGACAATGTCGACTACAAGGACGTGGACATGGTGGAGATGGGAGACCTGCGATGAGTTCCAGCTTCGACCTGACCGGCAAGCGCGCCTTCGTTACCGGCGCCAATACCGGCATCGGCCAGGGCATTGCCGTGGCGCTGGCGGGGGCCGGCGCCACGGTCGCCTGCGCCGGGCGCTCGGCCATGACCGAGACGCTGGAGATGATCACGCAGGCCGGCGGCAGCGGCAGCGAACACCTCGCCGACCTGTCCGACAAGACGGCCGCCGTGGCGCTCTACGAGGCCGCGGCGCGTCAGGACGGCCCGTTCGACATCCTCGTCAACAATGCCGGCATCATCCGGCGGGCCGACGCGGTCGATTTCAGCGAGGCCGACTGGGACGACGTCCTCGACCTCAATCTGAAGACCGCCTTCTTCCTCTCCCAGGCCTTCGGCAAGGCGGCCATGGCCGACGACCGCCACGCGGCGATCGTCAACATCGCCTCCGTCCTGTCCTTCCAGGGCGGCATCCGGGTGGCGAGCTACACCGCCTCCAAGCATGGCATCTGCGGCCTGACCCGGCTGCTCGCCTGCGAATGGGCCGCGCGCAACGTCAACGTCAACGCCATCGCCCCGGGCTACATCGTCAGCAACAACACCGAGGCGCTGCGCGAGGACCCGGACCGCTCCGCCGCGATCCTCGGACGGATTCCGGCCGGGCGCTGGGGCGAAGCCTCCGACATCGGCGGCGCGGCCGTGTTCCTCGCCTCCGACGCCGCACGCTACGTGCACGGCGCCGTGCTGCCGGTGGATGGCGGCTGGCTGGCGCGCTGAGGCACCGCGTCTGCCCCAAAACGAAAAAGGGCGGCGCCGACATGGCACCGCCCTTCTCCGATCCGTCTGACCGCGTGAGTTACTTCGCCGGCTTGGCCGCGTCGTCCCCGGTGCCGGGCGTCGCCTCGGCCGGAGCCGTCGCGGGCGCGGCAGCATTGTTATCCTGGCCGGCCGCACCTGTCTCGGCGGCGCAGCTCTCCGACGTCGCCTGCAGGAAGGCGAAGATTTCCTTCTGGTCGGGCTCGCCGACGCGGCCGTCGCCCAGCATGCGCTCGGCCACCGGCGGCGCCACGACGCTGGCGATCAGATAGTCGCGCTGCGGCGCCGACAGATCCTCCATCGCGGCCTCGCTGAGGCAGGTGCAGGCGGCCGGGCTCATCTGCTTCATCTGGACGCCGCAGAGACCGGCGATCATCTCGATCTGGTTGTCGTCCGACACCCGCGGCAGCTCGAACTTCTCGCCGACCTCGTTGCTCGGCGCGACAGGAGCGCGCTTCGTCTCCTCGTCGGTGACGGCAGAGCCGCCCGGCGCGCCGGACGCGGTCGCGTCGCTGGCCTCGCCTCCGGCGGCGGCCGGGGCTTCGGGCGTTTCGGTCGCCGCCGGCTCGGTCGGCGTCGGCGCGCCGGCCGTCGATTCCATCGCCGGCTTCGCGTCGCTGCCCTCGGCCGGCGTCCCGTCCTGGGACTGGGCAAGGGCCGGCGCCGCCGTCAGTGCAAGGAAGGCGATGCCGGCAAGGGCGACGCGGGTCGTTCTGATCATGTAGTCCTCCGAATTTGGTCGTACCGGCCGTTCTGTCGAGCCGTTCAGCGGTGTCCCATGGGACAAGCTAGGGCCTTTGACCCCGCCTGTCAGGATGGCGAATCGCCCCCTCCCCGGAGCGATCCGTTTCAGCCGATCCAGAAATAATAGCCGGCGAGAATCAGGCCGATGGCGATGACGAACAGCCGCACCGCGATCTGCGGCACCCGCTTGGCTGCCCAGACGCCTGCGTAACCGCCCAAAGCCACGCCCGGTATCATGGCCAGCGCGCCGGGCCAGTCGACGACGCCGCCCGAGACGAAGACGATGATCGCGGTGATGGCGATGACGTTGGCGAGGAGGTTCTTGATGGCGTTCAGCCGATGATAGTCGCCGCCCTCGGTCAGGCCCAGCGTCGCCAGCATCATGATGCCCATGCCGGCACCGAAGAAGCCGCCATAGATCGAGGTGAAGAACTGGACGATCGGGCTGGCGAGATTGCGGCCCTCGGCCGCCGCGTCCTGGTGCTTCGGCTTCGGCTTCAGCCAGGGACCGGCCGCAAACAGCGCCGTCGCGCCGAGCAGCAGCCAGGGCACCACGGCCGAGAACTGCTCGTTGTTGAGGTAGAGCAGGAACAGCGCGCCGCCGAGCGAACCGATGGCCGAGACCACCGCCAGGACGAGGACGCCGCGCCACATCTTGGCGAAGTCCTTGCGATAGGCCAGCGTCGAGGTGATGTAACCCGGCAGCTGGGCGATCGACGAGGTCGCATTGGCGACGATCGACGGCACGCCGATCAGCGTCAGCGCCCCGAAGGAGATGAAGGTGCCGCCGCCGGCGACCGCATTGATGGCACCGGACACGAAGCCTGCGAGAAACAGGAGGGCAATAACGAGGACGGACATGCGAGAAGACCTTGGAGCGCCGGCCGCATGCCGGCATGGCGTGCGGTGGCCTGAAGCGGGAACGACGCGCGCGCGGCCGCGCGGCATCGTCACAAGGGCTTCGCACGATCCCCGCGGAGCGACAAGGCAGAGGCGTCTTGCGTGGCTTCGCACACGGATCCGGATGGATTCCGACCGGTTCTTCGCTCGCAGCTAGTGACAAGCCGGCCAAAGCGTTGTATGGGCACCACCGATTTCCTCAGAATAACTTGACCGTCCCGGCGGCCATGTCGGCTGAGACAAACTCATCCGGCATGAAACGAATTGAGGCTATGCCATGAACATCATCTCTGAACTCGAGGCCGCCGAGGCCGAACGGATCAACGCGATCCGCACCATTCCCGAATTTTCCGCCGGCGACACGCTGCGGGTGAACGTCAAGGTGACCGAAGGCACGCGCACCCGTGTGCAGGCCTATGAGGGCGTCTGCATCGCGCGCTCGGGCGCCGGCATCCAGGAGAACTTCACCGTTCGCAAGATCTCCTATGGCGAGGGCGTCGAGCGCGTCTTCCCGGTGTATTCGCCGATGCTCGATTCGGTCGAGGTCGTGCGCCGCGGCAAGGTGCGTCGCGCCAAGCTGTATTACCTGCGCGATCGTCGCGGCAAGTCGGCCCGTATCGTCGAGGCCACCAACGTCCGTGCGCGCAAGCTGAACGACGAGGCCCGTCAGGTCGCCGTCGCCGAGCGCGACCGCGCCAAGGCCGAGAAGCAGGCTGCCAAGGACGCAGCCGCCGAGTAATCGGCAGCAGACAGTTTCGTCAGGATTTCAAAGCGGCCTCCGGGCCGCTTTTTTTGTGCGCGAATTTCAGAGCAGGTGGTGCACCGTGGCGGGTCAGGCGCGGCCGCGGCCGAGCCCGTCATCACCGTCGTCGCCGCCAGGGTCCCAGCCCCATTGGACCCGCGCCCACAGGCGCTCATGCAGGAGATAGACGCAGAAGCCGACGCCGCCGGAGGTGACGGCCAGGATGCCGCCCGATGTCAGCGATCCGGTGAAGAGATAGCCAAGGGCCGACATGGTCACCAGACCGAGCCCTTGCCAGGAGGCGGCTTTGGTCAGGCTGCGCATGCGGGTTTCCATGGCTGCGATCTCTCCTGTGCGGGCGGGGCTGCGCGACGGGCAGCGTCGCCGGTTGTGATGGGCGGGACACGAACGGCTTTGAGCGAGGCTCCACCGTCCCTGCGGCCCCCTTTCCATAGCCGGCTCACACGGTCCGGGGTATTCCGTGAATTCTCATGGCTGAAGTCACGTATGGAGATTTTATCCGCAAGACGTGATAATCTTCACGGATGATGGACAAGCGCCACCGCTCCCGGCTGTTTCGCGAACGTCTCGCCAGCGCGATGACCGCGACCGGCATGACCAAGAGCGCCCTCGCCCGGGCCAGCGGCGCCGACAGGTCCACCGTGTCGCTGCTGCTGTCGTCCGATGACGGCCGGCTGCCCAATGCCCAGTTCGCCGCCGAAGCGGCCTCGGCCCTCGGCGTCTCGTCCGACTGGCTGCTCGGCCTGACCGATCGACCGGAGCGGGCGGCCGAGATGCTGCAGGCCTCGATGCGGATCGAGGAGGCCGCGCGGGCGCCCTCCGACGAACTGATCTTCCGCTGGCACGAGGAAGCCCGCGGCTACAAGATCCGCCACGTGCCGGCGACCTTGCCGGACATGCTGAAATCGGAAGAGGTGCTGCGGTTCGAATATGGCGACTTCCTCGGCCGCACCTCGGACCAGGCGATCGCCGACATGCGCGACCGGCTGGACTATCTGCGGGCCCCCGACACCGACTACGAAATCGCCATGCCGATCGACGCGCTCGAGGGATTTGCCGCGGGCGAAGGCTATTGGCGCGGCCTGCCGGCGGCCGAGCGCCGCGCCCAGCTCGACCGTCTGCGGCAACTGACCGAGGAGCTCTACCCGTCGCTCCGGCTCTATCTCTTCGATCGAAAGAAGGTGTTCTCGGCGCCCGTCACCGTGTTCGGGCCGCTGCAGGCGATCATCTATGTCGGGCAGTTCTATCTGGCGTTCCGCGAGCGGCGGCAGGTGCTGGAACTGACCCGCCACATCGACGGCCTGATCCGCGAATCGGAGTTCGAGGCCCGGCACACCCCGGCCTTCATCCGCAAGCTGGCCGTCCCGGACTGACGCGGGTCAGCCGTTGGCGGTCAGATCCGAAGCGTCGGTGCGATCGTTGACCGTGCGCAACGTGTCCGCTGGCTCCGAACCCTTGCCCAGCACGCTGAACGACCCGTCGGTCTCCAGCACCACCGCCTCCACATTGGCCATGGCGGCATGGCCGCTCGAGCGCATCGCGGCGATCACCTCGTCTTCGGTCACCCGCTCGTGGCGGAGAGCCGGCGCCAGAAACCGGCCGCGAAAGAACAGCAGCGTCGGCTCGGCCTTGATCATGTCGCGAAACCGCGCCGAATAGAGCGATGCGCTGGCCACGCCGTATTGCAGTGCGCATAGGAGCAGGAACGCCACCAGCCCCTCGGTCAGGGTCACGTCCTTGCTCAGGAGCACCGTGGCCAGCGTCGAACCGAGCGCAACCGTCACCACCAGGTCGAAGGCGTTCATCTTCGACAGGGTGCGCTTGCCCGTGATCCGCAACAGGAAGACGAGGCCGGCATAGGCGAGCGCCCCGACGATCACGATGCGGAAAAGGTCGTACCAACTGTCGAAGAACATGATTGCTCGGCTTTGTCCGGGTTCGGTTCTGGCAGCGGGGATCGCGGAGCGTCCCGACATGCCGCTTGCAAGAGCCAATCGCCGAAGCGCGCGACGGTTCCCCCGCCGTTGCAGGAAAGCGCAGGCGCCGGCACCGCGCCCCGATTGTCACCTGCCGTCGCAATCGCTATTTTGTGCCCATGCATCGGATCCGGGACATGAAGGCGCGTCGACGCCTGCCGACCAGCGAGGGCTTCGCCAAGCTCTCCGATCACGCGCGGCTGCCGGGACGTTTCTTCTATCGCCTGTTCGCCGCCGACGGCCTCTAGGCGCCAGGATGCGAGGGCCGCGAGCCCCCCGCCCATCGTTTCATCCATGCACAGACCGGCCGGAGCGTGACGCCCGCCGGAGAAGGACCGACCCATGAGCCAGGCCAAACCGCGCACCCTCTACGACAAGATCTGGGACGAGCATCTCGTCGCCCAGCAGGAGGACGGCTCCTGCCTCCTCTATATCGACCGCCATCTCGTTCACGAGGTCACCAGCCCGCAGGCCTTCGAGGGCCTGCGCCTGACCGACCGCAAGGTCCGCCAGCCCGAGCGCACCCTCGCCGTCGTCGACCACAACGTGCCGACGACCGCCGACCGGGTGAACGGCATCAAGAACGAGGAAAGCCGCATCCAGGTCGAGGCGCTGGCCAGGAACGCCGCCGATTTCGGCATCGAATATTACGACGCCGCCGATCGCCGCCAGGGCATCGTCCACATCATCGGCCCTGAGCAGGGCTTCACCCTGCCCGGCATGACCATCGTGTGCGGCGACAGCCACACCTCGACCCATGGCGCCTTCGGGGCGCTCGCCCACGGCATCGGCACCTCCGAAGTCGAGCACGTGCTCGCCACCCAGACGCTGATCCAGTCCAAGGCGAAGAACATGCTCGTCCAGGTGGACGGCGCGCTGCCGGAGGGCGTGACGTCGAAGGACATCATCCTCGCCATCATCGGCCAGATCGGCACGGCCGGCGGCACCGGCCACGTCATCGAATATGCCGGCGAGGCGATCCGCGGCCTGTCGATGGAAGGTCGCATGACGATCTGCAACATGTCGGTCGAGGCCGGCGCCCGGGCCGGCCTGATCGCGCCCGACGAGACCACCTATCGCTACATCGAAGGCCGTCCGCGCGCCCCCAAGGGCGAAGCCTTCCAGATGGCCGTCGACTACTGGCGCAGCCTCGCCTCCGACGAGGGCGCCCATTACGACAAGATCGTGCATCTGGACGCGGCGAACCTGCCGCCGATCGTCTCCTGGGGCTCCTCGCCCGAGGACGTCGTCTCGATCGACGGCGTCGTGCCGGATCCGGCCGCCATCGAGAACGAGAACAAGCGCAAGTCCAAGGAGCGCGCGCTCGAATATATGGGCCTGACGCCGGGCACGAAGATGACCGACATCAAGGTCGACAAGATCTTCATCGGCTCCTGCACCAACGGCCGCATCGAGGATCTGCGGGAAGCCGCCAAGGTCGTCGAGGGCCGCCGGATCGCCGAGGGCGTCTCGGGCATGATCGTGCCGGGTTCGGGCCTGGTGAAGGCGCAGGCCGAGGAAGAAGGCCTCGACGTCATCTTCAAGGATGCCGGCTTCGAATGGCGCGAGGCGGGCTGCTCCATGTGCCTCGGCATGAACGAGGACCGGCTCGAGGCCGGCGAGCGCTGCGCCTCGACCTCGAACCGCAATTTCGAGGGCCGGCAGGGCTACAAGGGACGCACCCATCTGGTCTCCCCGTCCATGGCCGCGGCGGCCGGCATCGCAGGTCACTTCGTCGACATCCGCGACTGGCGCTAGGCACGAGCTGCGTCGCCGCCGAGCGGCGGGCATCGCCTTCGATCACAGGTCTGCAAGGGGCGGCACCGGCGACGGGCCGCCCTTTTCGCGTGTATCCGACCCTGCGTCACAGGCTTGACGCCCGCCGCGTTCCGGTCGACACAGACCGGATGGAAATTCCGGCCCCCGATATCGACATTGAGCGCCTGCGGCTGGGCGATGCGCGCGATCTGGCGCCGCTGATCTCGGCCTATAACCAGTCGCTGTTTCGCGGCCCGCCGGGCGCGCCCGACACTTACTATGCCGAGCAATTGCTGCAGGACCGCACCGCCGAGGTGCTGGGCGCGCGGCTGAATGGCCGGCTCGTCGCCTTCGTGATCTTCTACGATCTGCCGGATGTGTGGACAGGCATGCGCTCCGGCCTCGCCGATCATATCTATGTCGACCACCAGCATCGCCGGAAGGGCATCGCCAAGGCGATGATCGATCTTCTCGCCGAGGAGGCCGACGGTCGCGGCTGGTCGAAGCTGGTGCTGCACGCCCCGCGCACGCCGGGCACCGGACGCGGCCTCTACGAAAAGGTCGCCGATCCAGCCGACTGGGCGAGCTACGTCATCCGCTTCCGCGACCGCGATCCGTCCGAGCGCTGATTCGCCGCGCGCATCGGCTCCGGCGGCGACCCGCCCGTCGCGCGCCTTCTTGCCGCGCCTAATCGATTAAGCCGAACCGCCCCCAGCGATCCCGCGCCCAAAGGGTTGCTTTCGCAATTGCGATAAGCCTTTTAGAAGCGTTCCGATCGCTGTAGGGGAAGGGCAACCCGGCCCCCGCGCACAGCGCCTGGCCAATGCGAGGACAAGAAGGCACCCATGTCCGACCTCAAGACTGCGCGGCCGCTGTCGCCGCATCTTTCGATCTACCGATTCCGCCCGACCATGGCGATGTCGATCCTGCACCGCATCACCGGTTCGGCGCTCTATGTCGGCACGCTGCTCTTCGTATGGTGGCTGGTCGCCGCCGCGAGCGGCCCGGAGGCCTTCTCCTACGCCTCGGCCTTCTTCGGCTCGATCATCGGCCGGATCATCCTGTTCGGCTACACCTGGGCGCTGCTCCACCACATGTTCGGCGGCATCCGCCATCTGATCTGGGACACCGGCATCGGGCTCAGCAAGGAGACGTCGACGAAGCTGGCCCAGGCCACCCTCGTCGCCTCGCTTGCGCTGACGCTGATCCTGTGGGTCGGCATCGTGGTCTTCGGCTGAGGGATATTTCCATGACTGAGATGAGAACCTCGCTTCGCCGCGTCCGCGGCCTCGGCTCCGCCCATGAAGGCACCGGCCATTTCTGGCAGCAGCGCCTGTCGGCGATCTCCAATTTGGTGCTGATCACCGGCTTCGTGATCCTGCTGATCGTCCTGCACGACCAGCCCTATGCCGAGGTCCGCGCGGCCCTCGCGCATCCGCTGGTGGGACTGCTGGTCGCACTGACCGTGATCTCCTTCACCTACCATATGCGTCTCGGCATGCAGGTGATCATCGAGGACTACATTCACGGCACGACCAAGCTGCCGCTGCTGATCCTCAACAATTTCTTCGCCATCGCCATCGCCGTCGCGAGCCTGTTCGCGATCGCCCGGATGAGCTTCGGAGTCTGACCATGGCCACGAACGGCACCAACGCAAACGGCCAGCCGCACCGCACGGCGCCGTCCCAGAACGGCAAGGCCTACGAATTCACCGACCACACCTTCGACGTGGTCGTGGTGGGCGCCGGCGGCGCCGGCCTGCGCGCCACCCTCGGCGCGGCCCAGGCCGGCCTGAAGACCGCCTGCATCACCAAGGTCTTCCCGACCCGCTCGCATACGGTCGCGGCGCAGGGCGGCGTGGCCGCCTCGCTCGGCAACATGGGCAAGGACGACTGGCGCTGGCACATGTACGACACCGTCAAGGGGTCGGACTGGCTGGGCGACCAGGACGCCATCGAATATCTGGTCCGCAACGCGCCGGCCGCCGTCTACGAGCTCGAGCATTTTGGCGTGCCCTTCTCGCGCACCGAGGATGGCCGCATCTACCAGCGTCCCTTCGGCGGCATGACCACCGAATTCGGCCAGGGTCCGGCCGCGCAGCGCACCTGCGCCGCCGCCGACCGCACCGGCCACGCCATCCTGCACACGCTCTACGGCCAATCGCTGCGGCACTCCTCGGAGTTCTTCATCGAGTATTTCGCCATCGATCTGATCATGGACGAAGAGGGTGTGTGCCGCGGCGTCGTGGCGCTCTGCCTCGATGACGGCACCATCCACCGCTTCCGCGCCAAGAAGACGATCCTGGCGACCGGCGGCTACGGCCGCGCCTATTTCTCCGCCACTTCGGCCCATACCTGCACCGGCGACGGCGGCGGCATGGTGCTGCGCGCCGGCCTGCCTTTGCAGGACATGGAATTCGTGCAGTTCCACCCGACCGGCATCTACGGCGCCGGCTGCCTGATCACCGAGGGCTCGCGCGGCGAAGGCGGCTATCTGACGAATTCCGAGGGCGAGCGCTTCATGGAGCGCTATGCCCCCTCGGCCAAGGATCTGGCCTCGCGTGACGTCGTCTCGCGCTCGATGACCATGGAAATCCGCGAGGGTCGCGGCGTCGGCAAGAACAAGGACCACATCCACCTGCACCTCGATCATCTCGATCCGGCGGTGCTGGCCGAGCGGCTTCCGGGCATTTCGGAATCGGCCCGGATCTTTGCCGGTGTCGACGTCACCAAGGAGCCGATCCCGGTGCTGCCGACCGTCCACTACAACATGGGGGGCATCCCGACGAACTTCCACGGCGAGGTCCTGACCAAGAAGGACGGCAATGCCGATACGGTCGTGCCGGGCCTGATGGCCGTCGGCGAGGCCGGCTGCGTGTCGGTCCACGGCGCCAACCGCCTCGGCTCCAACTCGCTGATCGATCTGGTCGTCTTCGGCCGGGCCGCCGGCCTTCGCTGCGCCGAGACGGTCAGCGCGTCGGAAGAGCAGCCCGACCTGCCAGTCGGCGCCGGCGACAACGCGCTCGCCCGCCTCGACCGCTTCCGCTACGCCAATGGCGCGACGCCGACGGCGGAGCTGCGCGCCGACATGCAGAACACGATGCAGTCCAACTGCGCCGTGTTCCGCACCGGCGAGATTCTCGACGAAGGCCACACCAAGATCCACGAGGTCTGGAAGGCGTCGGACGACATTCGTGTCACCGATCGCTCGCTGATCTGGAACACCGACCTGATCGAGACGCTGGAATACGACAATCTCATCGCCCAGGCGGTGGTGACGATGGATTCGGCGCGCAACCGCACCGAGTCGCGCGGCGCCCATGCCCGCGAGGATTTCCCCGATCGCGACGACGCCAACTGGATGAAGCACACCCTGTCCTTCTGCGACACGGTCGCCAAGACCGTCACGCTCGAGGATCGGCCGGTGCACACCTACACGCTGTCGAACCAGATCGATTACATCGAGCCGAAGAAGCGGGTCTACTAGGACCCGTCGGCGGGCTTCGGCCCGCCGGCTTTCGCCTTGACTAGCGGGACTTGCCCGGCAGGAGGTCGGGCCGCCGTTCGCGGGTCAGCCGCTCGGCCTCGTCGCGGCGCCAGCGCGCCACCGCCCCATGATCGCCCGAGGTCAGCACCGGCGGGATCGTCCGGCCCTCCCATTCGGCCGGCCGGGTATAGTGCGGATGCTCCAAAAGCCCGCCCTCAAAGCTCTCCGCATCGCCCGACACCGCATTGCCCATGACGCCCGGCAGAAGCCGCACCACCGCGTCGAGCAGCACCAGCGCGCCGACCTCGCCGCCCGACAGGATGTAGTCGCCGATCGAGATTTCCTCGAGGCCGCGTCCCGCGATCACCCGCTCGTCGACGCCCTCGAAGCGGCCGCAGACGATCACCGCCCCCTCGCCCGCCGCCAGCTCGCGGACCCGTTCCTGGGTCAGCGGCCGGCCGCGCGGGCTCATCAGGATGCGCGGCCGGGTGTCGGCCTCCGGCGCGGCGTGATCGAGCGCGGCCGCCACCACGTCGCTGCGCATGACCATGCCCGCGCCCCCGCCCGACGGTGTGTCGTCCACCATGCGATGACGGCCGATGCCGAAGTCGCGGATCTGCACCGTCTCCAGCGAGAAGTCCCCGCGCTCCAGCGCGCGGCCCGCCAGCGATACGCCGAGCGGGCCGGGAAACATCTCCGGATAGAGCGTCAGGATGGAGGCGCGGAAGCTCATGGGCGGATCAGCCGAGCGGCTGGACGGCGCCGGCTTCGATGATCTTCAGGTCGCGGTGCAGCACCTCGACCGAAGCCAGCGCGGCGCGCCAGGCGGCAACGTGGTCGGACTTGGCGTGCCGCTCCAGGTCCTCGCGGGTCTCCCATTCCTCGTAGACGCGCAGAAGGCCGGGCTCGGCCATGTCCTCGGCGAAGGAATAGACGATGCAGCCCTGCTCCTCGCGGGTCGCGGCGATGACGGTGCGGGCGGCTTCGCGCACCCGGTCGAGATCGGCCGGGTCGAGACGCTGGATGCCGGAAACGATGATCATGTGTGTCCTCCCTCGAAAAAGCGGCAGCCGGCCCCCTCGTCGGCGTGCCTACCGGCAGGTGGTTACGCAATCGGACCGTGCGAGTAAACTGCGCGCCGGGGCGACGGTCCTAGCGGTCGTCGCGAGCGGCGCCGCCTTCGGCCTCTTCGCCGTCCCCCGGCTCGTCGTCGGGCGTCGCCAGTCCGGCCGGGCCCGGCTCGACCACCATCAGCCGCCGCTCCGCGTCGATCACCGGGATCGCCGCCTCGGAGAAGGGGATCATCAGGGTCTGCCCCTTGGTCGGGCGGATTTCGACAATGTCGCCGGCGTTGAAATCGTGGAAGGCGATGACCGTGCCGACGGCTTCGCCCGCGACGGTCTCGACCGCGTAGCCGACGAGGTCCTCCAGGTAGAACTCGTCGTCGTCCTCCGGCTCGGGCAGCACCGAACGATCGACGAAGAGCTCGCGCCCGTTCAGCCGTTCGGCGTGGTTGCGGTCGGCGACCTCCTTGAAGCGGACCACGACGACGTTCTTGGCGACCCGCGCCGACAGGACCGTGTAGCGATTGCCGGAGGCGTCGACGAGCGGCCCGTAGGCGCCGAGATCGGTCGGGTCGGCGGTGAAGGAGCGCACGCGGCACTCGCCCTTGATGCCCTGGGCCCCGCCGACGACACCGAGGAGGACGGGGTTCTCGAGCTTGCCGGTCTCAGACATGGGCGATCTCGCCATTGGACGGATCGCGCTGTGCGCTCGGGACCGCTTGCTGCATCGGGAACGACTCATTCATTCGGGGGTGGGACGCGGCGGCGACAATAGCCCGCCCCGTCCGCCTTGGCGACAGCGGGCATGCGCCGGAGACGTTCCGCGCCTCAGTTCACCAGCGACTGCCCTTCGCGGCGGCGATCGCGCTTCTCGTCGGCATAGTGCTTGCGCTTGGCCTCGTACATGCGGGCGTCGGCGCGCTTGACCGTCGCCTCCAGCCGCTCGCCGGCCTCGGCCGTCGCCACGCCCAGCGAGAAGGACAGCTCCGCGCCGGTGTAGAACTGGTTGTTGACCTCGACCAGCTCGACGATGTTCTGGGCCATCTGCAGGCCGTCCTCCTCGCTGCTGGCCGGCATCATCACCACGAATTCGTCGCCGCCGATCCGTGCCACGTGGCAGGGCTCGCGCACCGCCTCGTTCAGCACTTCGCCGGCCCGGCGCAGGAGAGCGTCGCCGGCCGCGTGGCCCATCACGTCGTTGACCGTCTTCAGGCCGTTGAGGTCGGCAACGATGATCGTCACCGGCGTCGGGCCCTTGCGCTCCAGACGGTTCAGCTCGTCAACGAAGAACGAGCGGTTGTAGAGCTTGGTCAGGATGTCGTGCTTGCCGAGATATTCCAGATAGGCCTCGGCCTTCTTGCGCGCGGTGATATCGGTCAAAGCGACCTGCACCAGCGACCAGTCGCTTTCGCGCCCGGGAAACACCGAGAACTGCATGTGGACATGGAGCTGGTCGCCGCTGAGGCTGTAATTGACCACCTCGCGCTGCTGGAACAGCTTGCCCTCCCACAGATCGACCAGTTGCTCGCGGAAATGCTGCTCCATGGCGTCGCGGAACACCTCGCCCAGCCGGCTGAACAGATCGTCGCGGCTCTCCGCGCCGAACAGCTGCAGCGTGTGCTCGTTCACATCGATGACGCGGATCTCGGACAGGCACCGGCTGACGAAGTCGGGATGGACGTCGACGAAGGTCCGGAAATCGGTGATGCCGCGCTCCCGGACATCGTCGATCAGCGCCTTCACCTCGGAGAAATCCTCGACCCACAGCGAGACCGGCGAATATTCGAACAGGCCGCGGGCAAAGCTCTCGCTCACCGCCAGTTCCCGGCGCTGGTCCTCGCGCTCGGTGACGTCCTCGGTGGAAATCAGCAGCCGCTTCCAGTCGCTCTCGTGGCCGGGCAGGAGCCGCGCCTTGAGCTGCACGTCGAGGCGCTTGCCGGTCAGCGTGTAGTTGACCGCATAGCTCTCGAACTCGGTCTGCCCCTCCCAGAGCTGGATCAGCTCTTCCTTGTGGCTGTCGAGCATGTCGCCCGAAAAGACCTTGTCGAGATTGTCGCAGATGCTCTGGAAATTGTCGGCCTCGAACAGGTCGAGGGTGCACTGGTTCACGGCGATCAGCCGGATCCTCTGTGCCGCGGCGGCGACGCGCGACGGATCGGCGTCGAGATGCTCGCGGATCGAGATGATTCCCGCGGAGCGCCATTCCTCGAACAGCGCCTTCACCCCGCTGTAATCCTCGATCCACAGCGGCACGGGGGCCAGATCGAAGATCGCGGTCTCGGCCCAGCCGTCGGGGCCGTTTCCGAGGCCGTCGGCCGGGTCCAGTCTTGCATCGGGCATGTGAAGCAGTATCCCTCCTGAGGACGACCGCTCCCGGAACATTCCGATGCCGCCCTGCTCAAACGGCGCCCAGAGGCGCCGTTTGCACAAGGATGATGCTACGCCAAGCTTACTTGACGCTTTACTCGGCGGAAGCGGCTTCCTCGGCCGGAGCCTCTTCGGCCGGCGCGTTCTTGGCGGCTTCGGCCTCGGCTGCGGCGGCCGCGGCGTCTTCCTCACGCTGCTTGCGCTCGGCCTCGCGCTCCTGGGCCTTCTTGCCCGGCAGGCCCTTGGTCGGGTTGGCGCGGGACGGACGGCTCATGATGCCGGCCTGGTCGAGGAAGCGCAGGACGCGGTCGGTCGGCTGTGCGCCCTCGGCGAGCCAATGCTTGATCCGCTCCTCGTTCAGCGTGACGCGCTGGGCGTCCTTCGGCAGCATCGGGTTCCACGAGCCGAGCTGCTCGACGAAGCGGCCGTCGCGCGGCGAGCGGGCGTCGGCAACGACGACGTGGTAGTAGGGCCGCTTCTTGGAGCCGGCACGGGCGAGGCGCATCTTCAGGGGCATGGGTCTTGTCCTTTGGTTCGAGATCGGCGGCGCGCCGATCGGTTCGATAGTGCGTGTTCAGGTCGTTCGGTCGGGCCGGATGGCCGTCACTTCTTCTTTGCCGGCAATCCCGGCAGCCCCGGGAAACCGCCGCCGGGCATGCCGCCCGGTCCGCCGATGCCGGGGGGAAGTCCCTTGGGAAGGCCGGGCATGCCGCCGCTCTGCGCGGCCTTGGCCATGGCTTCCAGTTCCTTGGGGTCCATCTTCGACAGGTCGGGCATGCCGCCGGGCATTCCGCCCATGCCGCCGAGGCCCATCTTGCCGGCCAGGCCGCCCATCATCTTGCCCATCATGCCGCCCTTGCCCTTGCCCATGGACTTCATCATGTCGGCCATCTGGCGGTGCATCTTGAGCAGCTTGTTGATCTCGGCGGACGAGGTGCCCGAGCCGGCGGCGATGCGCTTCTTGCGGCTGTGCTTGAGGATGTCGGGATTGCCCCGCTCCTTGGCGGTCATCGAGGAGATGATGGCGAGCTGCCGCTTCAGCATCTTGTCGTCGAGGCCGGCGGCGGACATCTGGTCCTTCATCTTCCCCATGCCGGGCATCAGGCCCATCATGCCGCCCATGCCGCCCATCTTCTGCATCTGGCCGATCTGATCGGCGAGGTCGTTCAGGTCGAACTTCCCCGACTGCATCTTCTTGGCCATCGCCGCGGCCTTTTCCGCGTCGATGTTCTCGGCGGCCTTCTCGACGAGGCTGACGATGTCGCCCATGCCGAGAATGCGGTCGGCGATGCGCGAGGGATGGAAATCCTCGAGCGCATCCATCTTCTCGCCGGTACCGATCAGCTTGATCGGCTTGCCGGTGACGGCGCGCATGGACAGCGCCGCACCGCCGCGGCCGTCGCCGTCGACGCGGGTCAGGACGATGCCGGTGATGCCGACGCGCTCGTCGAAGGAGCGGGCGAGATTCACCGCGTCCTGGCCGGTCAGGGAATCGGCGACAAGCAGGATCTCGTGGGGCTCGGTCGTCCGCTTGATGTCGGCCATCTCGACCATCAGCGGCTCGTCGATATGGGTCCGGCCGGCCGTATCGAGGATGACGAGGTCGTAGCCGCCGAGCTTGGCCGCCTGCTTGGCGCGGGCGGCGATCTCCACCGGGCCCTGGCCGGCGATGATCGGCAGGGTGGCGACGCCGGTCTGCTCGCCGAGGACGCGCAGCTGCTCCTGGGCCGCCGGGCGCCGTGTATCGAGCGAGGCCATCAGCACCTTCTTGCGCTGACGCTCGGTGAGACGCTTGGCGAGCTTGCCGGTGGTCGTCGTCTTGCCCGAGCCCTGCAGGCCGACCATCATCAGGACGACCGGCGCCGGCGCGTTGAGGTCGATGGCGACCTGGTCGCTGCCGAGCGTGGCGATCAGCTCGTCATGGACGATCTTGACGACCATCTGGCCGGGCCTGATCGACTTCAGGATTTCCGCGCCGACGGCCTTGGCGCGCACGCGGTCGGTGAAGTCCCGGACCACTTCCAGCGCGACGTCGGCCTCCAGCAGCGCCCGACGGACCTCGCGCAGCGCGGCCGCCACATCCTTGTCGGACAGGGCGCCGCGGCCGGTGAGGCCGTTCAGGATGGACCCGAGGCGGTCCTGGAGTGAATCGAACATGCGTGCTTCCTTCCCGGCCTTCCGAACAGAGCCGGAAGGTGGTTCGCTTCGATCCGAACTGCAAACCCGCCTCTGCTCAAGCCACTGCCGGATGGGCAATGCTCAAAGCAGGATCGCATCCGCGGGCGAAACTCGCTGGCGGATGTTGACCTCCGTGCGGCTCTTGCGAGAGGGGCACGGTCGGCGGGTCGCGGACAGATGTCGCGGATTTGGGTCTGCAGAAACACCGACCGGCCGCCAATGTCAAGTTTCGCGGCCCCTGCGGAATGTCGGGCGGTGGAAGCCGAGCCGGCGGCGGCCCCTCAGGCGGTGCCGCTCATCCGATCATCGCCGGCCGGAGCGACGACGCCACCTTCACCCGCCCACCTGTCGATAGCCGGGCACGGAACGAATGCCCCCCTGCGGCATTCTGTGGCGGAACGACGCATGGCGATCCTCGCCGTTGCCGATCCTCATAAGAGGCTTCGGCCGGGACCGACGCGTAGCCCGGCAGCCCTTGGCTGCCCTTTGTTGGAAGTGGAGTCCCCCTGTGAGCGACCTTCGTGAACCAGAACGCGAGCGCACCGTCATCGTCAACAACGACCGCGGTGGAAACGGCGGCGGCGGCGGTGGTAGCTGGTTGATCGCCGGCATCCTGATCGTTGTGGTCGTGATCGGCGCCTTCTTCATCTTCGGCGACGGCCTGCTCGGCGGCGGCGCCGGCGGTGGTGCCGACACCAATGTCTCGATCGACACGCCGGACGTGAATGTCGAGGCGCCGGATGTCGGCGGCGGCGGCGACGCACCGGCTCCGGCCAACTGATCCATTTTCACCGGCGGCCGGGCGATCGGCCGCCGGTTTTCGTTCAGGGCCGGTCGACCGGCGCGCCACCGCCCTGTTCCCGCGATCGCCGCGCGCCGAAGACGCAGCGTCCTCGTCGCAGGGCTTGAACATCGCGGCGTACCGGCGCATTCGGAGAGCCTCACGCTTCACGGAAGGCCGCCTGAATGGACACGCAGACCCCGGATTCGGACATCTCGCAGACGCTCAGCCCGCTGTTCACCCCGCTCGACCTCGGCGCATTGCGGCTGGAAAACCGCATCATCATCGCGCCCATGTGCCAGTATTCCGCCGATGACGGATCGGCCACCGACTGGCACATGATGCATCTCGGCCAGCTCGCCATGTCCGGCGCCGGCCTGCTGATCCTCGAAGCCACGGCCGTCTCGCCCGAAGCCCGCATCACCCACAAGGATCTCGGGCTCTATTCCGAGTACAACGAGGCGGCGCTCGCCCGCGTCCTCGATGCGATCGCCGTCCATTCCCAGATGCCCGTCGCCATCCAGCTCGGCCATGCCGGCCGCAAGGCGTCGAGCGCCGAGCCCTGGGCCGGTGGCCAGCAGATCGCCCCGACCGATCCGACCGGCTGGCAGTGCGTCGCGCCCTCCGCCCTTCCCCATTCACCCGGCGAAGTGGTACCGACCGCCCTCGACGCCGCGGGTCTGCAGAAGATCAAGGACGACTTCGTCGCCACCGCCCTGCGCGCCGTGCGTCTCGGCATCGTCGGCATCGAGCTGCATTCGGCGCATGGCTATCTCCTGCACCAGTTCCTGTCGCCGATCTCGAACCGGCGCGACGACGAATATGGCGGCAGCGTCGAGAACCGCATGCGCTTCCCGCTCGAGATCTTCGACGCGGTCAAGGCGGCGGTGCCGGCCGACATTCCGGTCTGGGTCCGCCTGTCGGCCAGCGACTGGGTCGAGGGCGGCTGGGACATCGAGGGCTCGATCGCCTATTCGCAGGCGCTGGAGGCGCGCGGCGCGGCAGCGATCCATGTCTCCTCCGGCGGCGTCTCGCCCGACCAGAAGATCCCGCTCGGACCCGGCTACCAGGTGCATTTCGCCGAGGCCGTGAAGGCCGCGGTGGCGATCCCGGTGATCGGCGTCGGCCTGATCACCGAGGCGCGCCAGGCCGAGACCATCATCGCCGAGAACAAGGCCGATGCCATCGCCATCGCGCGCGCCATTCTCTACGAGCCGCACTGGCCGTGGCATGCGGCGGCCGAACTGGGCGCCTCGGTGCGCGCGCCGAAGCAGTACTGGCGTTCCCAGCCGCGCGAGTTCAAGGCGCTGTTCAAGGACGCCGCCTTCGGCCAGCGCTGATCGCGCGATCCTTTCAATCGCGCCGCGCATCGGCCATATAACCGGCATGACCGACAGCGCCGCACGAGATACGGATATGAGCGTGGCCTTCGCCCGGATGAACGGGCTGGGCAACGAGATCGTCGTCGCCGATCTTCGCGGATCGGCGGCGCGGATTTCGGCTGCGGCCGCACGCGCCCTTGCCGAGGATCCGGCCACCCGCTTCGACCAGATCATGGCGATCCACGACCCGCGCCTCGACGGCACCGACGCCTATGTGCGGATCATCAATCGCGATGGTTCGGAGGCCGAGGCCTGCGGCAACGGCACGCGCTGCGTGGTGCAGGCGCTCGCCGCCGAGACCGGCCGCCGCGACTTCACCTTCGAGACCCGCGCCGGCATCCTGACCGCCTTTGAGCGCGACGACGGGCTGATCGCCGTCGACATGGGCCGGCCGCGCTTTGGCTGGTCCGAGATTCCCCTGTCGGAAGAGTTCAGCGACACAAGGGCGGTCGAACTTCAGATCGGGCCCATCGACGCGCCGATCCTGCATTCGCCCTCGGTCGCCTCCATGGGCAATCCCCACGCCATCTTCTGGGTCGACCGGGACGTATGGAGCTATGAGCTCGATCGGTTCGGCCTGGTGCTGGAGAACCATCCGCTGTTTCCCGAGCGCGCCAACATCTCGATTGCGCAGGTCACGGCGCCGGACGCCCTCACCCTGCGGACCTGGGAACGCGGTGTCGGCCTGACCCGCGCCTGCGGCTCGGCCGCCTGCGCCGCCGCCGTCTCGGCGACCCGCACCCGGCGCACCGGCCGCATCGTCACGGTGACCGTGCCCGGCGGCGACCTCCTGATCGACTGGCGCGACGACGACCATGTCATCATGACCGGGCCGGCCGAATGGAACTGGTCCGGCCGCCTCGATCCCGCGACCGGCGCCTATCTGCGCGACGAGACGGCGACGCACGAGCCGGCCTGATGGGTGTCGAGATCGTCTCCTTCGGCTGCCGGCTCAACACCTATGAGGCCGAGATCATGAAGCGCGAGGCCGTGGCGGCGGGCCTCGACGCCGATCCGCGCGGCGCCATCGTCTTCAACACCTGCGCCGTGACGTCGGAAGCCGTGCGCCAGGCCCGCAAGCAGATCCGCCGGGCGAGGCGCGAAAACCCGGAGGCGCGGATCGTCGTCACGGGCTGCGCCGCCCAGACCGAACCCGGCCGCTTTGCCGAAATGGGCGAGGTCGATGCCGTCCTCGGCAATGACGAGAAGCTGACGGCCAGCGCCTATGGCGCCCTGCCCGATTTCGGCGTCGCTGCCGAGGAGAAGGTCCGCGTCAACGACATCATGAGCGTCACGGAGACCGCCGGCCACATGGTCGACGCGATCGAGGGGCGTGCCCGCGCCATCGTCCAGATACAGAATGGCTGCGACCATCGCTGCACCTTCTGCATCATCCCCTTCGGGCGCGGCAATTCCCGCTCGGTGCCGATGGGCGCGGCGGTCGACCAGGTGAAGCGCCTCGTCGCCGCCGGCTACAACGAAGTGGTGCTGTCGGGCGTCGACATGACCTCCTGGGGAGCGGACCTGCCCGGCGCGCCGAAGCTCGGCCAGCTTGTCCAGGCGATCCTCAGACACGTGCCGGACCTTGCCCGCCTGCGACTGTCCTCGATCGATTCCGTCGAGGCCGACCCGGCGCTGATCGAGGCGATCGGCTCCGAGACCCGGCTGATGCCGCATCTGCACCTGTCGCTGCAGGCCGGCGACGACATGATCCTGAAACGCATGAAGCGGCGGCATTCGCGTGACGACGCCATCCGCTTCTGCACCGACATCCGCGCCGCGCGGCCCGACATCGTCTATGGCGCCGACATCATCGCCGGCTTCCCGACAGAGACCGACGCGATGTTCGAGAACTCCATGAAGCTCGTCGAGGATTGCGGCCTGACGCATCTTCACGTGTTTCCGTTCTCGCCGCGCGAGGGCACGCCGGCGGCCCGCATGCCGCAATTGCCGCGCGACATCGTCAAGGACCGGGCGACGGCCCTGCGCGCCCGCGGCGAAACCGCCCATCGCGCCCACCTGGCCAGCCTCGTCGGCACGCGGCAATCGGTGCTGGTGGAGCGCAACCAGCGCGGCCGCTGCGCCGATTTTACCCTCTGCGAGATCGAGGAGGGCCTCCCCGGCTCCATCCTCGACGCTATCATTGTGGGCGAACGCGGTGGCAGACTGGTCGCCCGCCCCGATATCCTTCGTTCCGGCCCGGCCGGAACATCCTCCGACCATCTGAGAGAACTGACGTAAGCCATGGCTGAGCAAAAAGGCTTCTTCCGCCGCATCTTCTCCTTCGGGTCGGACAGCGAAACCGATCGCACGCCCGAGCATGGTGATACGCCGCGGCCGTCCGATACCGAATTCGGCGCCCCCGGCTCCCCCGATCCGGACGTCCGCCCGAAGGCGGCGGCCAGTTCGGTCGCCGATTCGGAAGCCGGAGCCGACGTCAACGACGGCGGCGGCATCACCCCGCTGGCCGAAATGGCCGAGCATTCCGACGCGGACCAGGCTCAAAAAAAAACGCTGAACTCGGGCCAGAACTAGAGCCGGACACCGAGACGGCGGACTTTTCCTGGCTCGAGGAACCGACGCCGGCCGAGCCCGCCGACGAGAGCGAATTCGCCTTCCTGGGCGCCGACCCCGCCGAGCGGCTGGGCGAACATGTCGAGCCGGAGGTTGCGGCGCCCGTCCAGCCGCTCGCGGGCGAAACCCGCGAAACCTCCGAGATCGCCGATGCGGTGGCCCCCGGCATCCCGCCGGCCTCCGATGCCGATCATCTAGACGGGCACAATGACGACGCGCTGTCGTCCGGCGACGAGGATGCCGACTTCTCCTGGCTGGAATCGGATCTGCCGCCGGAGGACGAGGAAGAAGACGGCGAGGCGCCGGTCGCCGAGCGGGTCGATCCGTCCTTCGACACCGCCGACACGCCCGAGCCCGACATCGCGCCGCCGCCGGCCTCCGCGCCCGAAGGCGACCAGGCGCCTCTGCCCGCCCCGGCAGGCACGCCGCGCCCCGCACCGGATGCCGCCGCCGGCTTCCGCCTGCGCGAACAGGCGCCCGCCGCTCCCGAACCGGTGCCCGCGCCCCGCGTGCCCTGGCTGCAGCGCCTGCGCGAGGGGCTGGCGCGTTCCTCCACCCAGCTCACCGGATCGATCGGCGCGATCTTCACCAAGCGGCGGCTGGACGAGGACACGCTGCAGGATTTCGAGGACGTGCTGATCCAGGCCGATCTCGGCGTCGAGACCGCCCTGAAGATCACCGACCGCCTGTCGGAAGGCCGCTTCGGCCGCGAGATCAGCGGCCAGGAAGTGCGCACCATCCTTGCCGAGGAAATCGAGAAGGCGCTGGACCCCGTGGCCCTGCCGCTGGAGCTCGACCTGGCCAAGAAGCCGCATGTCATCCTGGTGGTCGGCGTCAACGGCACCGGCAAGACCACGACCATCGGCAAGCTGGCCGCCAAGCTGACCCGCGGCGGGCTCAAGGTCACGCTCTGCGCCGGCGACACCTTCCGCGCCGCCGCCGTCGAACAGCTGAAGATCTGGGGCGAGCGCACCCAGTCCGAGGTCGTCGCCAAGGCGATCGGCGCCGATGCGGCAGGCCTTGCCTATGAAGCCTACGACCGGGCCGTCGAGAACGATTCCGACGTCCTGATTATCGACACGGCTGGTCGCCTGCAGAACAAGACCGAGCTGATGGCCGAGTTGGAGAAGATCGTCCGCGTGCTGCAGAAGCGCGAGCCGGACGCGCCGCATACGGTGCTTCTCACCCTCGACGCCACCACCGGCCAGAACGCCATGAACCAGGTCGAGATCTTCCGCAACGTGGCCGGGGTCAACGGCCTCGTCATGACCAAGCTCGACGGCTCGGCGCGCGGCGGCATCCTCGTCGCCATCGCCGCCAAGTTCCGCCTGCCGGTCTATTTCGTCGGCGTCGGCGAAGGCATCGACGATCTCGAGCCCTTCAAGGCGAAGGATTTCGCCGCCGCGATCGCCGGCACCACCACGTCGGCCTGACCGGCGAAAAATCGCCGCGATGGGCGGTCACGCCTCGCATTCGTCGCGATCAGTTCCGATATGGACCGGGAACAGGGAGTCCGCATGTCGCACCACATTCTCGAGGAAGAGCCGAACAGCCCGGCGCGCAAGGAGATGAACCCGCTCCTGAAATTTGCGCTGGAGCTGGGCCCGCTGATGGTCTTCTTCTTCGCCAATTCGCGCGGCGAGCAGCTGGCGGCGACGTTCCCCGTCCTGAAGGAGTTCGGCGGGCCGCTGTTCATCGCCACCGGCCTGTTCATGGCCGCGATGGCGATCTCGCTGGCCGTGTCATGGGCGATCACCAGATCGCTGCCGATCATGCCGCTGGTCACCGGCGCCGTGGTGCTGGTGTTCGGCTCGCTGACCCTGTGGCTGCAGGACGAGACCTTCATCAAGATGAAGCCAACCATCGTCAACGGCCTGTTCGCCGCGGTGCTGCTCGGCGGGCTGCTCTTCGGCAAGTCGCTGCTCGGCTACGTCTTCGACCAGGCCTTCAAGCTGGACGCCGAGGGATGGCGCAAGATGACCCTGCGCTGGGGCCTGTTCTTCATCTTCCTGGCGGTCGTCAACGAAGTCGTCTGGCGCAATTTCTCGACCGATTTCTGGGTCGCCTTCAAGGTCTGGGCGACGATGCCCATCACCATCGTCTTCATGCTGACCCAGGTTCCGCTGATCAAGCAGCATTCGACCGAGCGACTGGCCAGCGCGGAAGACAGCGGCCGCTAGGCCGTCCCGCACCGACATCTTCACAACCAAGAGGCCGACCGACATGGACATGCAGAAGCTTCTCGGAGAATTCCTCGGCGCCGGAAACCAGGGCGGCCGCGATCCCGGCGACCAGCGGTCCGGCCAGGGCCAGGGCGGCTCGATCGTCGACCAACTCGGCGGCATGCTGCAGGGGCGCGGCGGCTCCGGCTCGGGGCTTGGCGGCATGCTCCAGGGCGGCGCCGGTTCGGCCATCGGCGGTGCGCTGCTCGGCGGCCTCGCCTCCAGCCTGTTTCGCGGCAAGGGCGTGCGCAAGCTCGGCGGCACGGCGCTGAAGCTCGGCGGCGCGGCCGTCGTCGCGGGTCTCGCCTACAAGGCCTACCAGAACTACCAGGCCAGCCAGGGCACCGCGCTGCCCAACGCCCAGCCGACGCCGCGCCTGCCCGACGCAGCCCGGGCGCCGGCCGAGATTCCGGCTCCCGAAGGCACCGCCTTCCTGCCGGCCGGCGACGAGGAGGCCCATGCGCGGCTGATGCTGTCGGCGATGATCGCCGCGGCCAAGGCCGACGGCTATATCGACGCCGAGGAGCAGCAGGCGATCTTCGGGCGGATCGACGAGATCGACCTCGATGCCGAGGAAAAGGGCTTCGTCATGGACGAGATGCGCCAGCCGATGAGCATCGATGCGCTCGCCGCCAGCGCGACCACGCCGGAACTGGCGATGGAGATCTACACCGCCTCGGTGCTGGCGATCGATCCCGACCATCCGGCCGAGCGCGCCTATCTCGACCTTCTCGGCGCACGGCTGAACCTGCCGGCCGAGCTGACCGCCGAAATCCGCCGCACCGCCGGCGAAGTGCAGGGCTGAGGTCCGAAGGCGGCTGTCCTCGGCCGATCTCCGGCCTGATCAGAACTCGCCGACCGGCAGTGCCCGCCCATCGGGCATCGTATTGCCGGTCGCCCCGTCTGGATTGGTGAAAGGCACCGGCGGCGCGCCCTCCTGCGCCGCGCGGTCGTGGTTCAGCGCCCAGTGGACCGACGGAAACGCCAGCTCGTCCCAGGGAATGTCGTCCCAGGCGAAGAGGTCGACCGCCTGGCTTTCGATGCCCGGCGCAATCGTCGGCTCGGCAAGGCTCGCCCGGTAGATCAGTTGCACCTGGCTGATCCGCGGCACCGAATAGACCGCCAGCAGCCGCTCGATGGCGAGCTGCGCCGTCGCCTCTTCCCGCGCCTCGCGCCGCGCCCCGTCCTCGGGCGTCTCGTTCAGTTCCAGATAGCCGGCCGGAATGGTCCAGAAGCCCTGTCGCGGCGCGACCGCCCGCCGGCACAGCAGGATCCGGCCGTCATGGCGGACCACCGAGCCCACCACGATCTTCGGGTTCTCATAGGCGACGAAGCCGCACGTGTCGCAGATCTTGCGGGCGACGTCGTCGCCCTCGGGCGTGCGCAGGGAAAAGGATGTCTCGGTCATGCGCCCCATATGGCTCGGCGCGGCCGCCCGGGAATATCCACGCGGGCTTGAACGGCCGCGACCGAACGTCCGGGCGCCGTCCCGATCAGCTCGTCGGCGCAGTGCCCTTCGAAGGACCGGCGAGGACGCGCTCCACCGCCGGCAGCAGGCCGGTCTTCACCGCCTCGGGCGTGAACGGTCCCGTCTGCTTGAAGACGATCTCGCCGTCCGGCGCGACCAGGAAGCTCTCCGGCACGCCGTAGACGCCCCAGTCGATCGTCGCCGAGCCCTTCTGGTCCACGCCGATGGCGGCGTAGGGATTGCCCAGCGACTCCAGGAACTTGCGGGCGTTCTCCGGCTTGTCCTTGTAGTTGATGGCGACCAGCTTGAAGCGCTCGTCCTGGGCCAGGTCCATCAGCAGCGGATGCTCGTCCCGGCACGGCCCGCACCAGGAGGCGAAAACATTCACCAGCACCGGCCGGCCATCGCCGAAGCCGGTGAGATCGAGCGCCGGCATCGGTCCGCCGTCGGGACCGGAAACGCCCTCCAGCGCCGGCAGCACGGTCTGCGGCGCCGTCTTTCCGATCAGCACCGAGGGAATCTGCTGCGGATCGTGGCCGGAGATGAGCTGATAGAGGAAGATCGCCGCAAGGCCGCCGAATAGCACCAGTGGCAGCGCAACCAGCCAGTTGCGGCGGGGTTTCGCGGCCTTCGTCACGGTCTCGGCCGCCGGAGCGGTCGGTAGCGTCGTCGGATCGTCCGTCATCGCGTGGCCTCCGCGCCGCTGACGGGCGCGGCCGAGGCCGAGCGGCGACGAATGCCCCGCGCCTCGAGGTCCTTCAACGCCCGCTTCTGGGCACGGGCATCGAGAAACACCCAGGCCGCGATCCCGACCAGCGCCAGCACGGAGATGGCATAGGCCGAGCCGATGAAGCCGATATAGTCGTTCTGCATATTGGTATCCTCAGGCCTCGGCGCGGCGGGCCGCCAGCCGCGACAGCGCCGCCACGCGCCGGCGCAGCACTTCCGTGCGCATCGCCGTCAGATGCAGGGCGAAGAACAGGAGCGTGAAGCCGGCTGCCGAGACCAGCAGCGGGATTAGGAAGACCGGCGGCATGGCCGGCCCGTCGACCCGGATGACGCTGGCGCTCTGATGCAGCGTGTTCCACCAGTCGACGGAAAACTTGATGATCGGGATGTTGACGAAGCCGACGAGAACGAGGATCGCCGCGGCCTTCGCGCTGCGGCCCGGCTCGTCCAGCGCCCGGGTCAGGGCGATCAGCCCGAGATACATCAGGAACAGGATGAACACCGAGGTCAGCCGGGCATCCCAGACCCACCAGGTGCCCCACATCGGGCGCCCCCAGATCGAGCCGGTGATCAGCGCCAGCGCGGTGAACACCGCGCCGATGGGCGCCGCCGCCTTGACCGCGACGTCGGCCAGCGGATGCCGCCAGACCAGCGTGCCCAGCGCCGACACGCTCATCACCGTCCAGATCATCATCGACAGCCAGGCGAAGGGCACGTGGATGAACATGATCTGCACCGTCGCGCCCTGCTGATAGTCCGGCGGGGCGCGAAAGCCGAGGGTCAGGCCGATCGCCAGCGCGATGAGCGCCAGGGCATAGAGCCATGGCTGCAGCCTGCCCGACAGCTCCAGGAAGCGGGTCGGATTGGCCAGGATCGTGAAGCGCGACGGCTTGGCGGCGGACATGTCGGTCATGGGTCCAGTCTAGAAGGTCTCCAGCCAGCCGGCAAACATACGATTTCGGATGCACGAACGGGCGCAGCCTGACCACCTCGCCTGCAGGCGACCAGTCAGCCTTGCTCCTTTCTCTCCGCAATCTCTCTGTCTGGCTTGTTCCACATCGTCCAGTTGCGTACGATGTCAATAACCGGATTTCCCTCTACGGATTTACACATTACGAGATACTCTGTCGTCTCGCCTTTTTGCAGCCGGTCTGAAAGATCTTCAGATAATATACTCGCTAGAACGGCACTCGCTGGCCTGCCAAGTCCATCAGGACTTGACATAGAAAGAGTGTATGCGGATAGAAAGTTCGCCCGGCGAAGCCTCTTCCGATACATATTTCTATACTCCGCCATCAGACTACGATACTGCTGCAAAAGGAACCAAGCGATTGCTTCAATAAATAACAGTATGCCAAACGCCCTAACCGTTTCTATAAAATAGTAGCTATTCCAGACGCTGCTGACCGGTGCTTCCGTTATTGTAAGCGGAGCGGGCGATAGCGGAACGCTTCGGCTTCCATCGTCTACCCCCCTTCCCGGAGCGATGTTATTCGCGGCATCTGAGCCTGAAGCTGACAGAGATTCAGAAATATTTCGCGAGAAATTTGCTAGGTGCAGCCTCGATAAAGCATCGAGACTTTGCTGCCCGTACCCAACCTCTCTTTCTGATGGCATTGTGATATAGAATGTCGACACCCCTACGAAAGACATCAGTATGCCACTGAACAGTGCGATATACGATCGGGTCGCTATCTCGTTGGCGGACTCCTCGGTAAACGCGATCTCAGCAAGCAATATCTCCCTCGTCGACGCCGCCTCGTCTACGTCAAGCCGCTGTCCGTTCTTCCGCTCCGCCCCTCCCCGCCGCGCCAGCCGAAGAAGGAACGGAGATACAGTTATTATTATGATAATTCCCAAAAAACCGCTGAGGGACCGAAGATCTACATGGTAAACAGAGGCGCCTACTTCGTAAAGATCCCCTCGCGACAGCACATCCCGCATAGCAACGCTCGCGGAGAAAATCGGATTGCTACTCGGAACCACATCTACTACACCGGGTTCGTACGAAAATATGATTTGAGATGTCGAATACACTAGGCTGTTAACTTTTATATCAAGGTCAAGTATAAGCGGCACCTCCGTGCTTGGAGGCTTTTCATAGTATGAAACTACCAAAGCTACTTGATAGGGATCAAGATGCTCGGAAATTTGCTCCCGCGTGATCGACGGTTTTTCGTAGAATGGGGATAATTCCATCGCTATATATATCATCAACGCGATATCAAGAAATATGGCGATCGCGAACGATGTAGACGGCCATTTCGTCCTAAGCATGATGAAAAGCCTGCGCGCCCTATAAGCTACACTCATCGGGACCTCCCACTGAAACTAGCTACGAACGAGGTGCTGGACGAAGTACGTATCACAACATCGGCCGTTCCCTTAGGTCAACTACGTATCTGCGTAGTACCGGGAAGACTCGCCCTTCAATCCGCCCCCGCCCGCAGCGCCGCGCCGGCGGCGATCGGGCCGAGGGCGCCGAAGAGCAGTGTCAGCGCGCTCAGGATCAGGAAGGGCGGCAGGAACGGGTCGGGCTCGTTGACCGCCCCGTAGGTGGCCGAGACGCCGAAGATCAGCACCGGGATCGCCAGGGGCAGGACCAGCACCGAGACCAGGAGCCCGCCGCGCGGCAGCGCCACGGCGACCGAGGCGCCGACGGCGCCGATGCAGATGATCGCCGGCGTGCCGACGAGCAGCGTCAGCATAACCGCGCCGATCGCCGGTGGCTCCAGCGCCAGGAACAGGCCGAGCACCGGCGCGGCGAGCACCAGCGGCAGGCCCGAGGCGACCCAGAGGGCGGCGCATTTGGCCAGCACCACCAGCGCCATCGGCGTCGGGCCGGTCAGGAGCAGGTCCAGCGTGCCGTCCTCGCGGTCGGCCTGGAACAGCCGGTCGAGGGTGAGCAGCGCCGACAGGAGCGCGCCGATCCACAGGATGGCCGGGCCGATCCGCGACAGGAGATTGAGGTCGGGGCCGACGCCGAAGGGAATCGTCGCGACAACGGCGAGGAAGAAGATCACCGCGGTCATGGCGCCGCCGCCGCCCGAAAGGGCCAGCCGCAGGTCGCGGCGGAACAGCGCGATCACAGCCAGCCCTCCGCGGCGGCCAGCTCCGCCGCATCGATGGAAGGCGCCGCGCGGTCGGCTTCGCGCGCGGCATGGACGGACGGCGTCAGATCCAGCGTCAGCGTCGTCGACAGGCCGAGCGGCTGGTGGGTGGCGGCGATCACCAGTCCGCCTGCCGCCACATGCGCCTCGACGATCTCGGCGAATGTCAGCTGCGAGGCGGCATCCAGCGCCGAGGTCGGCTCGTCGAGGATCCAGACGGGCCGCGGCACGAGGAGGAGACGGGCGAGGCTCGCCCGCCGCTGCTGGCCGGCCGACAGATAGCCCTGCGGCAGATGCGACAAATCGGGCAGCCCCAGCGCATCGAGGCATTCGGCGATCGACCGGCCGCCGCCCCTGCTGCCGCCGAGATAGCGCCGCCAGAAGGCAAGGTTCTCGCCGACGCTGATATTCGGCTTCATCGCGTTGCGGTGACCGACATAGTGGGCGATCTCCGCCAGCGTGCGGGCCGCCTCACCGTCCGGTGCCGTGGCGCCCGTCACGTCGATACGACCGGCGACCGGCGGCAGCAGGCCGGCCAGCGTGCGCAGGAGCGTCGACTTGCCGGCGCCGTTCGCGCCGGTGACGACCAGCGCCTCGCCTGCCGCAATGCGGAAATCCAGCGGCCCCGCGGCGGCGGATCCGCCGCGTCCGACGACCAGCCCCGAGGCGGTCGCGATCGGCCCGCTCATGCCCGGTCCGCGGCGAAAATTGCGTGACATTGCACTGGCCTGCGCAGGCAAGGCGCGACGCGCGGCGGCTGGTGGGCGCCGGTCCGGCGCGGCCAAGTCCTTGTCATGTCCGCCTTTTTCTGCACTGCAATGGATTTTCCGCCCCAAGGCCATCTGGCCCTTTATAGCCGTTACAAACTTGCCTATAACGACCGCAACCACACCAGCGACCGGCGTGGCAACAATTCAGCGCCGATCTCAGGGTCCCCGTCCGGCACCGGCGGGCACCGGGGCGGACAAGCGGAAATGGTCGCACCCGCATCTTCGAGCGCTTTTCCGCAGCGCTCAAGGCCGTTCGCCCTTCGGACTTATACTGGTCGAGAAGGAACGAAGCCAATTGTCCCACGCACCCGACAGTTTCAATAGCCGCAGGACGCTCTCCGTGGGCGGCAAGGACTATGTCTATTACGACCTGAAGGAAGCCGAGAAGAACGGCCTTCAGGGCGTTGCCCGCCTGCCCTTCTCGCTGAAGGTCCTGCTCGAGAACCTGCTGCGCAACGAGGACGACCGCACGGTCAAGGCGGACGACATCCGCGCTCTCGCACGCTGGATCGAGGACAAGGGCTCGGCCGGTCACGAGATCGCCTACCGCCCGGCCCGCGTGCTGATGCAGGACTTCACCGGCGTTCCCGCCGTGGTCGACCTTGCCGCCATGCGCGACGCGACCCGGAATCTCGGCGCCGACCCCAAGAAGGTGAACCCGCTGGTTCCCGTCGATCTGGTCATCGACCATTCGGTGATGGTCGACTATTTCGGCCAGAAGGATTCCTTCACCAAGAACGTCGACGCCGAATACGGCCGCAACGGCGAGCGCTACACCTTCCTGCGCTGGGGCTCCGAGGCCTTCGAGAACTTCCGCGTCGTGCCCCCCGGCACCGGCATCTGCCACCAGGTCAATCTCGAATATCTCGCCCAGACCGTCTGGACCCGTGACGAGAACGGCGAGACCGTCGCCTATCCCGACACGCTGGTCGGCACCGATTCCCACACCACCATGGTCAACGGCCTGTCGGTTCTGGGCTGGGGCGTCGGCGGCATCGAGGCGGAAGCGGCCATGCTCGGCCAGCCCATCTCCATGCTGATCCCGGAGGTCATCGGCTTCCGCATGGACGGCAAGCTGCCGGAAGGCACCACCGCCACCGACCTCGTCCTGACCGTCACCGAGATGCTGCGTCGCCGCGGCGTCGTCGGCAAGTTCGTCGAGTTCTTCGGCCCCGGCCTGTCGAACCTGACCCTCGAGGACCAGGCGACCATCGCCAACATGGCTCCCGAATACGGCGCCACCTGCGGCTTCTTCCCGATCGACAAGGACACGATCGCCTATCTGGAGGCGACCGGTCGCGACAAGGACCGCATCGCGCTGGTCGAGGCCTATGCCAAGGCGCAGGGCATGTACCGCGAGGACGGCACGCCGGACCCGGTCTTCACCGACACGCTGGAGCTCGACCTGTCGACGGTCGTCCCGTCGCTGGCCGGCCCGAAGCGGCCGCAGGACCGCGTCGCGCTGACCGAGGCGGCGACCAAGTTCGTCGACGCCCTGGCCGAGATCAAGGGCGGTCGCAAGAAGAGCGAGACCCCGCAGTCGAACGCCGATTCGCGCTACATGGACGAAGGCGCGGTGCCGCCGAACACGACCCCCGGCGACGTGCGCCATCCGGTCGAGGGCGCCGAGCACGGCCTTGCCGACGGCGACGTGGTGATCGCCGCGATCACCTCCTGCACCAACACCTCCAACCCGAACGTGCTGGTTGCCGCCGGTCTCGTCGCCCGCAAGGCGCATGAGAAGGGCCTCAAGGTGAAGCCCTGGGTGAAGACCTCGCTGGCCCCCGGCTCGCAGGTGGTCACCGAATATCTCGACAAGGCGGATCTGCAGAAGGATCTGGACGCGCTGGGCTTCAACCTGGTCGGCTATGGCTGCACGACCTGCATCGGCAATTCCGGGCCGCTGCCCGAGCCGATCTCCGAGGCGATCACCCAGAACGACCTCGTCGCCTGCTCGGTGCTGTCGGGCAACCGCAACTTCGAGGGCCGGGTCAATCCGGACGTGCGGGCGAACTATCTCGCCTCGCCGCCGCTGGTCGTCGCCTATGCGCTGGCCGGCTCGATGTTCGTCGACATCACCAAGGAGCCGCTCGGCCAGGACCAGGACGGCAACGACGTCTATCTGAAGGACATCTGGCCGACGACGCAGGAAATCGCCGAGATCGTCCGCAAGACGGTCACCCGCGACATGTTCGAGAACCGCTACGCCGACGTCTTCAAGGGCGACGAGCACTGGCAGAAGATCGAGGTGTCCGGCGGCCTGACCTACGACTGGGACGACCGCTCCACCTACGTGCAGAACCCGCCCTATTTCGAGGGCATGAAGCAGGAGCCGGAAGCCGTTCAGAACGTCAAGGATGCGCGCATCCTCGGCCTGTTCAAGGATTCCATCACGACCGACCACATCTCCCCGGCCGGTTCGATCAAGAAGGACGGCCCGGCCGGCGACTATCTCGTCAGCCATCAGGTTCGCCCGGTGGACTTCAACTCCTACGGCGCGCGCCGCGGCAACCACGAAGTCATGATGCGCGGCACCTTCGCCAATATCCGCATCAAGAACGAGATGGTGCCCGGCGTCGAAGGCGGCGTGACCTGCCACCAGCCGTCCGGCGCGCAGATGCCGATCTACGACGCGGCGATGAAGTACAAGGACGAGGGCGTGCCGCTCGTCATCTTCGCCGGCAAGGAATACGGCACCGGCTCGTCGCGTGACTGGGCGGCCAAGGGCACGGTGCTCCTCGGCGTGCGTGCGGTCATCGCCGAGAGCTTCGAGCGCATCCACCGCTCCAACCTCGTCGGCATGGGCGTCGTGCCCTTCGTCTTCGCGGAGGAAGGCACATCCTGGCAGTCGCTCGGCATCAAGGGCGACGAGAAGGTGACCATCGACGGCCTGACCGAACTGAAGCCGCGCCAGATCCTGGAAGCCCGGATCGAGGCGTCCGACGGTTCGGTGCAGACGGTGAAGATCCAGGCCCGCATCGATACGCTGGACGAGCTGGAATATTACCGCAACGGCGGCATCCTGCAGTACGTCCTGCGCCGCCTCGCCGCCTGATGGGCGATCCCGGCAGGTCCCTGCGGCCCGCCTGACAATCGAAGCCGCCGGTTCCAGGACCGGCGGCTTTGCCATGTCGGCGACCCGGCACTCTCCGTCACCGGCAAGTGACTAGCGGGTGTTCGTCCCGACCTCTAGGTTCGCATCATGAACACAGCCCCCGACAGATCCCTGCGGCCCTGCGCCGTCACGCCGAGCATGGACCTGCCGCTCGTGCGCAGCGTCTCGCCATGAAGCGGATGCTCGCGGGTCTGTGCGCGCTCCTCGCCGCGTCGCTGCCGGTCGCGCAGGCCACCGGCGCCGGGCAGATCGAGATCCGGCCTGTCGAACAGGTCGTCGAGCTCTTCACCAGCCAGGGCTGCTCGTCCTGCCCGCCGGCCGACCGGATTCTCAGCCGGCTCGCCGTCGAACCCGGCATCCTCGCCCTCGCCTATCACGTCGACTACTGGGACTATATCGGCTGGCGCGACACCCATGGCTCCAGCGAGAACACCGAGCGCCAGCGCGCCTATGCCGCGGCCTTCGGCACCACCACCATCTACACCCCGCAGGTCGTTGTGAACGGCGTTGCCGATGCCATCGGCTCGCATGAGGGCAAGGTCCGCGCCCTGATGGACAATCATCCGCTGAAGGCGGCCGGCAAGGGCGCGAGCGTCACCATGCGCGTCGACGACGACCGGCTGCATATCACCGCCGATGTCGCCGGCGCCAAGGCCGGCGGCCGTCAGCCGGTGCTGATGCTCGTGACCTATGACGACGAAACCCGGACGGCGATCGACCGCGGCGAGAACCGCGGCACCACCATCGTCAACAGCCATGCGGTGCAGGACTGGCGCATTCTCGGCATGTGGTCCGGCGAACCGCTTGAGGTCGACCTGCCGCTGGAGATGCTGACGCGCCCCGAAGGCGAGAGCCGGGGCTGGGCGGCGCTGCTGCAGTCGGTGACCGACGAGGGCAAGCCCGGCCCGATCCTGGCGGCGGCGCAGGTCGAGTTCCACCAGCGCTGAGCGGCAATGCCCGCATCGACCGGCCGAAAGGGTCTCGCGGCGATCGGTTGAATCGCTTTGGCGCGACCCCATTTCCGTGTCACCATATGGTCACGAGCCAGAGCGCGCCCCGCCGAGCGGCGCATGATCGCACGAGGGGCTGACTTGGATTTTTCCGGATCGAACGGCGACAGCGCGTCCAATCTCCTGCCGTTTCCCGGCTCCCGCCCGTCGGACATGCCGATCGTGTCCTTCGACCGGCACGAACTCTCCCAGATCCTGCGCATCTACGGCCGCATGGTCGCCGCCGGCGAGTGGCGCGACTACGCCATCGACATGCTGAAGGACCGGGCGGTCTTCTCCGTCTTCCGCCGGACCAGCGAGATGCCGATGTACCGGGTCGAGAAGAACCCCAAGCTCGCCCGCAAGCAGGGCGCCTATCAGGTGGTCGCCGCCGGCGGCCTGATCCTCAAGCGCGGCCACGATCTGGCGACCGTGCTGGGCGTCTTCGACAAGACTCTGAAGCGCACCGAGATCGGCTGATCCGCCAAGCTCAGCCCGGGTGACGCGTCTCGTCGGGCAGGCTGTCGCCGCCGTCGCCGAGGGGCAGCTGCATCAGCACCGTGTCGATCCAGCGGCCGAACTTGAAGCCGGAATTCTCGAACACGCCGATCATCCTGAAGCCCGCCCGCTCGTGCAGGCGGATCGAGGGCGTGTGGTCGGAGCCGCCGATGACGGCGATCATCTGGCGAAAGCCGCGTTCCGCCGACAGTTCCACCAGCCGCGTCAGGAGATCTGTGCCGATCCGGCGGCCTTTCGCTTCGGGCGCCAGATAGACCGAATCCTCCACCGCGAAGCGATAGGCAGGCCGGGTGCGAAAGGCGTTGGCATAGGCGTAGCCGAGCACCGTCCGGTCCGCATCCTCGGCGACGATATAGGGAAAGCCCTGGCTGGTGATCGCGGTGAAGCGCGCTTCCATTTCGGCCTGGCCCGGCGGCACCAGCTCGAAGGATGCCGTGCCGTGGAGGACCGCATCCTCGTAGATCGCGGTCAGGGCGGGCACGTCCTCAAGGACGGCGAGACGGATCGTGTGGGCACTCATGGACGCTGCGGCTCTTTGCTTGTTTGGTCCCGCTTCTGATGCACCGCGCAGCGCAGCGGATCAATGCCGCCCTGCAGGGCCGGCCGGGGAAATTCACCGACTAGCGATCGCCAAACACGGCGTCCGCCGCGGGATGCCGCGCCCACGAAAAAGGGCGGCCCGCGGGCCGCCCTCGTCAACTCACATCCCTGATCGGGCAGACTATTCGCGGTTGCCGAACAGCTGCAGCAGGAACAGGAACATGTTCAGGAAGTCGAGGTAGAGGCGCAGGGCGCCCATCACGGCCTTGCGGCCCATGACGGTCGAACCGTCACCCTCGTAGTACATTTCCTTGATCTGCTGCGTGTCATAGGCGGTCAGGCCCGCGAAGACGAGCACGCCGATCACCGAGATGGCGAACTGCAACGCCGGCGAGGCGAGGAAGATGTTCACGACCATCGCGATCACGATGCCGATCACGCCCATGAACAGGAACGAGCCCCAGCCCGAAATGTCCCGCTTGGTGGTGTAGCCCCAGAGCGACAGCGCGCCAAAGGAAGCCGCGGTGATGAAGAACACCTGGGTGATGGATTCGCCGGTATAGACCGCGAAGATCGAGGCCAGCGAGACGCCGACCATCGCCGAATAGATCCAGAAGGTCGTCTGGGCGGCTGCGACGCTCATCTTGTGGACCCGGAACGACAGGAAGAAGACCATGCCGAGCGGGGCCAGCATCACCACCCATTTGAGCGGCGTGTTGAAGAGCGTGTTGCCGAGCTGCGTGAGACCGACGACATCACCGGCGTCGTTCGTCACGAAGGACAGCATGTACAGGGCGTAGGCCGCGACGCCGGTCAGCGCCACACCGCCTGCCATCAGGTTGTAGACCTTGAGCATGTAGGAGCGGAGGCCCTGGTCGATGTCCGCTCTGGTACCGGCGGCTGGCACAGTGCGAGCGCCGGCGTTCCGATATTCCGCCATGGAAGAATTCCTTTCTGCGTGTCCCGTCCGGTGTCCATATCCGGCACAAAATGGCCGGCACATGGAGGCGCCGCTGGCGGGACGCCCAGCGATCCTGATGATAATATGCGGATGGGCCGCGCGGCACACAAGAGTACCCCGCCGCGCGGTGACGAAATCGCGCGGATTCAGGATTAATTCTGCGTTATCCGCGGCCTGAACCAGCTTCGTCAGGGCTGACGGGCGGCTCAGCTCCGCGAGCGCCCGTCAGAGATTGCGCAGGACCGGCGCGGCCTTCTGCCCGAGAACGCGCCAGGTACCGGCGAGGCCGATCCCCACCGTCAGCACCAGCGAGACGCCGAGCGTCGTCAGCGCCACCGTCCAGTCGAAGACGAAGGGCAGCTGCATGATCTGGTCGACGACGAACCACGCCGCGGCCGCACCCGCCCCGATGGCGAAAATGCCGGTGGCCAGACCCAGAAGCAGATATTCCGTGGTGAAGGCGCGAATCAGCACCATGCGCGTTGCACCCAGCGTCTTCAGCACCACCGCATCATGGACCCGGCCGCGATTGCCGGCGGCCAGCGCCCCGGCCAGCACCAGCACCGAGGCGACGAGCGCCACCGCCGCGGCGACGCGGATCGCCAGGGCGAGCTGGGCGATCAGGCCGTTGATGGCATCGAGCGCATCCTTGACCCGGACGCTGGTGACGGCCGGATAGGCATTGGTGACGCGGTTGAGGATCGCCTCTTCCGTCACGGCCGCGTCCTGCGGCACCGACAGGGTGGCGAGCCAAGCATGCGGCGCCCCGGCAAAGGTGTTGGGCGAGTAGACCATGATGAAGTTGATCGCCAGCGTCTCCCACTCGACCGCCCGGAAGCTGGCGATACGCGCCGTGATGTCGCGGCCGAGCACGTTTACGGTCAGCGTGTCGCCGATCGACAGGCCAAGCTCGCGCCCCTCCTCCGCGGCGAAGGAGACCAGCGGCTCGCCATCGTAATCCTCGGGCCACCACTCGCCCTCGGTGAGCGAGGAGTTTTCCGGCACGGTCGGCGAATAGGTCAGGCCCCGGTCGCCGCGCAGCACCCAGCCGCCCTCTTCCGGCGGCTCCATGGTGGCGACGTCCTGCCCGTCGAGGGCGGTGATCCGCCCGCGCAGCATCGGCACGGCGTTCAGCTCGGCCCCCGGCGCCAGCTCGCCGACGGTCTGGCGGAAGCCGTCGATCTCGCTGCTCTGGATGTCGACAAAGAAGAAGTTCGGCGCCCGCGAGGCGAGCCCTGTGCCGATCTCGCGGCGCAGGTCGTAGTCGATGGTCGCCAGGGTCACGAGCAGAGTCAGGCCAAGGCCGAGCGACAGGACGACCGAGCCGGTCAGCGCGCCGGGGCGGTGAATGTTGCCGATCGCCAGCCGCAGCGGCGTCGAGCGCACCCGCGGCGCGCGGGACGCCAGCCATTCGATGCCGATGGCGACGGCGCGCAGGATGACAAAGGCCGCCGCCGTGCCGCCCAGGAAGATCAGCGCGACGCGACGGTCCCCGGCCATGGCGAGCGCCAGGAGGGCGATCACCAGCGCCAGGCCCAGCGCCGAGCCGAGATAGGCCCAGCGCATGCGATAGCCGCCGGTGGCACCCGCCTCGCGGAACAGTGCGGTCGCCGCGATGTCGCGGGTGCGACCGAGCGGCAGCAGCGCGAAGGCCAGCGCCGTCAGCGCGCCGAAAACCGCCGCGGTCAGGAGCGCGACCGGATAGATCGACGCGCTGGCCGCGACCGGGATCACGCTTTCCAGGAACCGCGCCGTCACGAAGGGAGCGATTGCCGCCAGGACGAGGCCGAGCGCGATGCCGACGGTCGCCAGAAGCATGATCTGGATCAGATAGACCATGACGACGAAGCTGCCGCCGGCGCCCAGGCTCTTGAAGGTGGCGATCACCGCCCGTTTGGAATCCAGATAGGCATTCACCGCATTGGCGACGCCGACGCCGCCGACGATCAGCGCGGTCAGCCCGACCAGGGTGAGGAACTGCGAGAACCGCTCGATATTGCGCTGGAGCGAGGGCGCCGCCTCCGCGGCCGTGCGGATCTGGAAGCCCGACTGCGGAAACCGTTCGTTGGCAGCCTTCGACAGCGCCTCGGCATCACGGTTGTTGCCGGTCAGGCGGACCTTGTAGTCATATTCGACGAGGCTGCCCGGCTGGATCAGCCCGGTCGCGTCGAGCGCCGCCCGGGCGATCATCAGGCGCGGCGCGAAATTGAAGCCGTCCGACAGGACGTCCGGCTCGCGGTCGATCACGCCGCGCAGCTCGATGTCGGAATCGCCGAGACGGATGGTCTGGCCCGGCTCCAGCCCGAGCCGGTCGTAGAGCTCCGAAGCCGCCAGCGCGCCGAAGCGACCGTCCCGCTCGGCCAGGAGGTCGCCGAGCGGCGCCGCCGGCGTGGTCTCCAGCGTGCCGAAGAGCGGATAGGCGCCGTCGATGGCCTTCACTTCGGCCAGCGACTGGTCGGTGCCGTCGGGAAGTCGCACCATGGAGCGCAGCGACGCGGCTTCGGCCACGTCGCCGAGCTCGTTGAAATAGGCCATCTCCTCGGCCGTGGCTTCGCGCTGGACCAGGGCGAAGCGCAGATCGCCGCCGAGGATCGCCCGCCCTTCCTGGGCGATGCCGCTGGTCATCATGGTCGCGACGGAATTGACCGCGCCGATGGCCGCCACGCCGAGCGTGATGCAGGCGAGGAAGATGTAGAAGCCCGACAGGCCGCCGCGCATCTCGCGCAGGGCAAAGCGCAGCGCCAGCCGGAAATGGCTGCGCCCGCCGACGATGTCGGGCCGCGCCGGCGCGGCGACGGCTTCGGTGGTGTCGGCGACGCTCATCCGGCAGCGCTCGCCAGCTCTGCCTCGGTCCGGGCGCCGGGCGCATCGCGATCGTCGTAGATGACGCCGGAACGCACGGCGATCTCGCGGCCGCAGCGATGGGCGAGCGCCGGATCGTGGGTGACCAGCACCAAGGTCATCTGACGGCGCTGCTGTTCGGCAAAGAGCAGGTCGGCGATCTGCCGGCCTGTCTCCTGATCGAGATTACCGGTCGGCTCGTCGGCGATGAGGATCGCCGGCTCCGGTGCCAGCGCCCGCGCCATGGCGACGCGCTGCTGCTCGCCGCCCGACAATTCGCCCGGATAATGCGACACGCGGTCGGCGAGGCCGACCTGCCCCAGCTCGTGGGTGGCGCGCTCGAAGGCCTTCGGATGCCCGGCCAGCTCCAGCGGCACCGCGACATTCTCGAGCGCTGTCATGTTGGGGATCAGGTGGAAGGACTGGAAGACGATGCCGACATTCTGGCCGCGGAAGGCGGCCAGCCGGTCTTCGCTGAGACCCTCCAGCGAGCGTCCGGCGATCTCCACCTTGCCGCTGTCGGCCCGTTCCAGACCGGCCAGCACCATCAGGAGCGTCGACTTGCCCGAGCCGGACGGCCCGACGATGCCGACGGACTCGCCGCGATCGACGGACAGATCGACGCCCTTGAGGACGTGGACCGCGCTTCGGCCGGACCCGAGCGTCAGATGAACGTTTCGTAACCGGATCGCTGGTTCTGCCAAGCCTGCCAGCTCCTATATGCGGGGGCGACCGCCCCGGCTGGGGCCTGCGCTATATGGGTGTGCGATGCAACGCTTCCAACCGATCCTGATGGTCATGACGATCTTGTCATGGCTGATGCTGCCGGCCGCGGCACTGGCGCAGCAGACGGCGACGCCCCCCGAGGCGGGCGAAACGCTGCAGATCGTCGCATTCGGCGACAGTCTGAGCGCCGGCTATGGTGTCGGCCCGGGCGAATCCTTCCCCGAGCAGTTGCAGGCGGCCTTGCGCGATGCCGGCCACGACGCCAGCGTCGCCAATGCGGGCGTGTCGGGCGACACCACCAGCGGTGGCCTGGCGCGGCTGGAATGGTCGGTGCCGCAGGAGGCCGATCTCGTCATCGTCGAACTGGGCGCCAACGACGCGCTGCGCGGCATCTCGCCGGAGATCACCGAGCGCAATCTCGACCAGATCCTCGCCAAGCTTGAGGCCCGCGACCAGGCCGCGCTTCTCGCCGGCATGATGGCGCCGCCCAACATGGGCCCCGACTACGCGGCCGAGTTCGACGGCATCTACCAGCGCCTCGCCGACAAATACGACGTCGCCTTCTATCCGTTCTTCCTCGATGGCGTCGCCGCCGAGCCGGCGCTCAACCAGGACGACGGCATGCATCCCAACCCGGAGGGCGTCGCCGTGATCGTCGAGCGCATCCTGCCGGCGGTGACCGAGGCGCTCGATGCGATCAGTGCGGAGCGGGAAACGGGTTGAAGCTCGCCGCCAGCCGGCGCAGCGGCGCGGCGAAGCTGCGTAGGCGCTTGCGCCGCCATTCGATCATGGCGAAGGCGAAGGCTTCGGTCTCGTCGGTCCATTCCCGCGCCATGCTCCGCACGTCGGCATAGGGCCGCAGGATCTCGGCGGTGACGTCGCCGGCCTCGAAGCTGAGGTCGGCGCCGTGCTTGGCGGCGATCGCCTGCATGCGGCGGTTTTCGCGCAGACAGGTCAGGAACAGCCGCCGCACGCCGCGATTGCGCGCGCTGGCGACGAGCCGGCCGAACAGGCGGTCGCCATGGCCGTGGCCCTGATAGGGCTTCTCGATGGAGAACGCGCCCTCGGCCTCGTCATGCGAGCCGGTCAGGAAGCGCAGTTCCGCCGCGCCGCGCAGTTCTCCGTCGATGAACAGGCCCTTGACCAGGGCCTCCTCGCCGAGCGCCAGCGACACGTAGCGTTCCAGGAAGAAATCATTGACCGCATTGCCGAAGCGCAGGCGCCGGATCTCGGGGTCGAGGCGCTTGAGATGGGCGAGCAGCAGCGGCTCCTCGCCCGGATGCAGGCGCCGGACATGCACCGGTCCGGAGGCGGCACCCGGCTGGGCGGCGGCCGGCACGGGATCGTGGGAGGTTGCCGGGCGTGCAGGGGACGGGACGTTGGACATGCTCTTCAGCCTTGTTTCGTCCTCCCGCGGCGATCTCCCGAGCCGCAAGGCGAATATAATTGTGCATTGCGAAACGAACAACGCGGCGAAGGCCCCTGCAGGGCTGCCCTGTGCTTGCCACATGGCTCGCGAGGTGAGACGCTTTTCGCGATGGCAACACCGCACGGAGGTCTTTCCGATGCCGCGACTGTTCACCGCCCTCGAGATCCCCCACGACATCGCCCTGTCGCTGTCCTTCCTCCGCGGTGGCTTGCCGTCGGCCCGGTGGATCGATGCCGAAAACTACCATCTGACCCTGCGCTTCATAGGCGACGTGGAATCGCGTCTAGCCGACGAGATCGTCGCCCAGCTCGACCGGATCGACTGTTCGGGCTTCACCCTGTCGCTGAAGGGCGTCGCCGCCTTCGGATCGAAGAAGCCGCATTCGCTCTATGCGGGGGTCGAGGCACCCCTGGAACTGGCCGAGCTACAGGCCGAGATCGACCGGATCTGCCGCCGGGTGGGCCTGCCCGCCGACCCGCGCAAATTCGTGCCGCACGTGACCATCGCCCGGCTCCGCCAGCCCAAGGTCGAGGAGGTCGCGCGCTATCTCGCCGGCCGCGGCAATTTCTCGACCCTGCCCTTCCGGGCCTCCCGCTTCGGCCTGTTCTCGGCGAAGGACTCGGTCGGCGGCGGCCCCTACATTCTGGAAGAGGCGTTTCCGCTGGCGCCGGACGGGGCGGCGCATCACGGTATCGCCGCCGACCAGATGCCGCAGTACCGCGTCGGCTGAAGGAACGGGACGCCCCGGCGAACCGCCGGGGCTTGAGACGCGGCCCGATGCGATCCATCTACCGTCCGCGAGACGGAGGATGCGATGGCAATCGAGAACGGCAAGATCGGCGAAATCCTGCGCCCGGGCAGCGAGGCCGAGCAGGCGCGGCAGGAATCGGACGTGCGCCGCTCCTTCTTCGACACGGTCCGCCGGGGCCTGCGCCACATCCCCTTCATGGAGGACGTGGTGGCCTCCTATTATTGCGCCCTCGACCCGCAGACGCCGGCCGCCAGCCGCGGCGTCCTTCTCGCCGCGCTCGCCTATTTCGTGCTGCCCTTCGACATCGTCCCGGACTTCATCCTCGGCCTCGGCTTCACCGACGACATCGCGGTTCTCTGGGCCGCGTTCCGCACGGTGCGCGACAATATCCGGCCCGAACATTATGCGAAGGCGCGCACGGCCCTGGGCGAACTGGACGACTGAGATCGACGGGCGCCGTGGCCGTCCTGCCGGCCGAAATCGCGCCAACCCCATGTCTCGCAACGATTTTCGATGCTTTTTCCGCGAATTGCGGCATGCGCGCCAAACTGTCGCCCGATTCTTTCCGTCATTCACATTCCGTGAAGTCGGCGGATGTGCCGGGGCTGTCCCGCGTGGTGACGACGCCGGGGTCCTTCTTGGCCCACAGGCCGGACATCGACGATCTTCGGCCGCACCTTGGGGTTTCGTTAACCAAGGATAAAGGCCCGGCCGCTAGACTGCGACAGTAATCTTTCGTCCGGCGTCGCGCCGGTCGCCACAGCCATACCACGCACGCACATCGAAATGAGCGGGGAACCATGAACCTCAAGAACGTCCTGACGGCCGCTGCGGCCATTCTGATCTTCTCGAGCGCCGCCGGGGCGGCCCAGACCCCGACGCGCATGAACCAGTTCAACGCCTGGGGCACCTATTCCTACTCGGGCTCCGACGGGAAGATCTGCTACGTCCTGTCGACGCCGACCAAGATGACGCCGGCCAATGTCGATCATGGCGACATCTTCTTCCTCGTCTCGCAAAAGCCGGGCCAGGGCGTCTCCTACGAGCCGCAGGTCGTCATGGGCTATGCGCTGAAGGAAGGCTCCAAAGTCATCGTCGACGTGGACGGCAAGGATTACTCCATGTTCGTCAAGGGCGAGTCCGCCTGGATGGAGAACGCCGCCGAGGAGCCGCAGCTCGTCGCCAATCTGCGCGCCGGCCGGGTGATGACCGTCGAGGCGACCTCGCAGCGCGGCACCGAGACCAGCTACACCTATTCGCTTTCGGGCGTGACCGCGGCGCTGAACTCGATCAACGACTGCAAGTAGGTCCCACCGGCTTCGGCCGGGGTCTGCCATCGCTGAAAACGCCGGGCTCAAATGCCCGGCGTTTGGCGTTTCGGGCAGCGGAAAGTCGGCCTGACCTTGCGAAACCGACCGGAAACCGTCATGTGACGGGGTGAATTTCCGAATTTCAGTCAGTCTCGCCGGCACGTCGCCTGCGAAAGGACACGCTATGGCCGTCTCGCTCGATCTCGCCCACGCCGCCAATCGCCCGCGTCCCGCGCCGCCGGTCATGCCGATGGCCGGCGACGAGAAGCCGTCGCTGGTCGGCCTCGACCGCACCGCCCTCGGCGAGGCGCTGTCCGCCGTGGGCGTGCCGGACAAGCAGATCCGCATGCGCGTTGCGCAGCTCTGGCACTGGCTCTATGTGCGCGGCGTCGCCGATTTCTCGCAGATGGCGAATGTCGCCGGCACCCTGCGCCAGGCGCTGGACGAGGCCTATACGATCGCCCGGCCGGAAGTGGTCGACGAGCAGATCTCGGTCGACGGCACCCGCAAATGGCTGTTCCGCTTTCCGCCGCGCGGCGCCGGCCGGCCGGTCGAGATCGAGACCGTCTACATTCCCGAGGAAGGCCGCGGCACGCTGTGCATCTCCAGTCAGGTCGGCTGCACACTGACCTGCACCTTCTGCCACACCGGCACCCAGCGCCTGGTGCGCAACCTCCTGCCCGACGAGATCGTCGGCCAGATCCTGGCGGCGCGCGAGCGGCTCGGCGACCTGCCGGACGCGGCGACCCCCGCCGGCGCGATCGTACCCAACGGTGGCCGGCTGGTGACCAATGTCGTGCTGATGGGCATGGGCGAGCCGCTCTACAATTACGACAATGTCCGCCAGGCGATGGCGGTCGCCTCCGACGGCGAGGGCCTCTCCCTGTCGAAGCGGCGCATCACCCTGTCCACCTCCGGCGTCGTGCCGTCGATCGTCAAGGCGGGCGAGGAGATGGGCGTGAGCCTGGCGATTTCGCTGCATGCCGTGCGCGACGAGCTGCGCGACGAACTGGTGCCGATCAACAAGAAGTACCCGCTCAAGGACTTGCTCGACGCCTGCCGCGCCTATCCCGGCCTGTCGAATGCCCGCCGCATCACCTTCGAATATGTGATGCTCAAGGACGTCAACGATTCCATGGCCGACGCCAAGGAACTGGTGCGCATCCTTCGCGGCATCCCGGCCAAGATCAACCTGATCCCGTTCAACCCGTGGCCGGGCTCGGCCTATGAGTGCTCCGACTGGGACCAGATCGAGCGCTTCGCCGACTACGTGAACCAGGCCGGCTATGCCTCGCCGATCCGCACCCCGCGCGGCCGCGACATCTTCGCCGCCTGCGGCCAGCTCAAGTCGGAATCCGAGCGCATGAAGAAGAGTGCCCGCGACCGGCTCGAATCCCTGCGCGCCAGCGAACTCGCCGCGGACTGATCGCGGGCGCCGCGGCCTGCGCGCCGTGGCCTGCCCTGCGACCCGCCCCATATTCAGCCTGCGGGGCGCTCGCCTCGGCCGTTCGGGAAGGATAAGAGCCGCCGCATGAGCACCGTCCTGCGTTTTCTCTTCGTGATCCCGATCGGCTTCGTCGCCGCCGTCATGACCGCCGCCTTCGCCATGCTCTGGCCGTTTCTCGACGCGCCGCGGGGCATCACCGGTGTCGATCCCGTCTTCCTGTTCCACACCGGCATCGCCTTTTTCGCCCAGGCGGCGCAGATCGGCTCGGTCGTGCTGGTGCCCTGGGCCCTGTTCATGGTCGCCACCGAGCTCTTCGCCCTGTCGTCGATCGTGCTCCACATCGCTGCCGGCATCATCGGCGGCGTCGCGATCATCGTGACCGCCTATGGCGGCAGTGCCCCGCATATGAGCGTCCAGACGGCGATCGTCGTCGCCTCCCTCTGCTTTGCCCTGGCCTACTGGATCGTCGCCGGACGAACCGCCGGCCGGTGGCGCCGCCGCGGGACCCAACCGAGCGCCGACGGCGCCAGCGAAGGATAGACAGAATGGCCCGCCGCCCCACCGACCCCCGCGCCGCCGCAGAAGCCGTCTTCAAGCCCGCCGCGCCCTCCACAGAACGGCTCAAGGAAACCTCCACCGGCGTTCCGACCGCGAAGGAGATGGTCTCGCTGCGGATCGACCGCGACGTGCTGGAGCATTTCCAGGAGGAGGGCCCGGGCTGGCAGGACCGGATCAACGCTGCCCTGCGCAAGGCCGCCGGCCTCTGACGAGGCCTTCCCGCACATCGTTGCAGGACATCGCGAGCGGGCAGACCTTGCCCTGACGCTGCACTGCGGCAGATTGGCGCCATGATCACGATCCATCACCTGAACAATTCGCGCTCCCAGCGCGTCCTGTGGCTCCTCGAGGAACTCGAGGTCACCTACGAGGTGAAGCGCTACGAGCGCGCCAGGGACATGCGCGCGCCGGCCGAGCTCAAGGCCGTCCATCCCCTCGGCAAGTCGCCGGTGCTGACCGATGGCGAGCGGACCGTCGCGGAGACCGGCGCCATCGTCGAATACATCCTCGCCGGCCACGGCAACGGCCGGCTGATGCCGCCTGAGGGCAGCGCGGATTACTGGAACGCCCGGCACTTCCTGCACTATGCGGAAGGCTCGGCGATGCCGCCCCTCTTCCTGATGCTGGTGCTGCAGATGATCCCTGCCCGCGTGCCGTTCTTCGCCAAGCCGATCCTGAAGACCTCGATGAAGAAGGTCGACGACATGCTGGTGCGCCCGCAGATGGCGCTGCATCTCGACCATTGGGAAGCCTCGCTCGGCGACACCGGCTGGTTCGCCGGGGCCGAGATGACCGTCGCCGACATCATGATGAGCTTTCCCGTCGAAGCGGCGGCCCAGCGTTTCGGCTACGAGGACCGGCCGAAGCTGCGCGACTTCCTGCTGCGCATCCACGAGCGCCCGGCCTATCGCCGCGGCCTGAAGCGCGGCGGCCCCTACGCCTACGCCTGAGGCGCGACCGGGCTCAGCGCCCCTGCGTCAGAAGGATCTTCACCGCGAAGGCCGAGAACACGCTGGCGAACAGCCAGTCGATGCCGCGCATGATCTTCGGCCGGCGCTTCAGCGCCGCCGCGAACCTGTCGGCGGCCAGGATCATCGCCGCGCTCATCGGCACCGCCAGGACGATAAAGAACACGCCGAGGAAGAACAGCTTGCCGGCGACGTCGCTGTCGCGCGCCGAGACGAATTGCGGCAGGAAGGTCACGAAGAACAGGATGATCTTGGGATTGAGGAGATTGATCCCGATCCCGGTCAGCCAGTTGGAGAACAGGCTGTGCGGGCGCCGCGCCGCGGTGCCGTCAAGGCGGAAGGTGGAACTGCCCCGCACCGCTTGGATGGCGAGGAAGACGAGATAGCCGGCGCCGACGATCTTCAGCGCCAGGAACGCCTCCGGCGAGGCGGCGATCAGCGCCGAGATGCCGAAGGCGGCAAGGCTGGTGTGGACGAGGATGCCCGTCGCCGCCCCGAGCATGGCCGCGAAACCGGCCGCCCTCCCTTCTGACAGGGTGCGGCCGAGAAACAGCGTCATGTCCGGCCCGGGCGTGATCGTCAGGACGAACGCCGCGGCGACGAAGGCAAGCAGCGTCGCAAGATCGGGAAGAAAGCTCATCGCGCCCTCATCAGCATGCATCGACCGGCGCCATCTGCACTAGCAACCGGACGGCGCCGAACCTAGGCGCCGAGCGGGGCGAACGCCACCGGATTTCCGCCCGCACCAACCCTGCCCGCGCGAAGCCCGGTTTCCCTCGCGGCCCGCTTTGCGCTAGAGCCCATGCAAACGGCAAGACGGAAGAACCCATGGCACAGCATCGCGACATCAAGAAGGTCGTCCTCGCCTATTCGGGCGGCCTCGACACCTCGATCATCCTGAAATGGCTGCAGACCGAATACGGCGCGGAGGTCGTCACCTTCACCGCCGATCTCGGCCAGGGCGAGGAGCTGGAACCGGCCCGCAAGAAGGCCGAGATGATGGGGATCAAGGAGATCTACATCGAGGACGTGCGCGAGGAATTCTGCCGCGACTTCGTGTTCCCGATGTTCCGCGCCAATGCGGTCTACGAGGGCACCTACCTTCTGGGCACGTCGATCGCCCGGCCGCTGATCTCCAAGCGGCTGGTCGAGATCGCCCGGGAGACCGGCGCCGACGCCATCGCCCATGGCGCCACCGGCAAGGGCAACGACCAGGTGCGCTTCGAGCTGTCGGCCTATGCGCTGGCTCCCGACATCAAGGTCATCGCGCCTTGGCGCGATTGGGAGTTCAAGTCGCGCACCGATCTCCTCGATTTCGCCGAGAAGAACCAGATCACCGTGACCAAGGACAAGCGCGGCGAGGCGCCCTTCTCGGTCGACGCCAACCTGCTGCACTCCTCCTCCGAGGGCAAGGTGCTGGAAGACCCGGCGGAATCGGCACCGCCCTACGTCTTCATGCGCACCGTCAGCCCCGAGGACGCGCCGGACCAGGCGACGATCATCACCGTCGGCTTCAAGAACGGCGATCCGGTCTCCATCGACGGCAAGGCGATGAAGCCGCACGAGCTGCTGGCGGCGCTGAACGATCTGGGCCGCGACAACGGCATCGGCCGTCTCGACCTCGTCGAGAACCGCTTCGTCGGCATGAAGTCGCGCGGCATCTACGAGACGCCGGGCGGCACGATCCTGCTCGCCGCCCATCGCGCCATGGAATCCATCACCCTCGACCGCGGTGCCATGCATCTGAAGGACGAGCTGATGCCGCGCTATGCCGAGCTGATCTACAACGGCTTCTGGTTCTCGCCGGAGCGCGAGATGCTGCAGGCCGCCATCGACCACAGCCAGCGCCATGTCGAGGGCACGGTGCGGCTGAAGCTCTACAAGGGCAATGTCATCGTCGAGGGCCGCGAGAGCGAGAAGTCGCTCTATTCCGACGCGCTGGTCACCTTCGAGGACGATCATGGCGCCTACGACCAGAAGGACGCCGCCGGCTTCATCAAGCTGAACGCCCTGCGCCTGCGCACGCTCGCCAAGCGCGACGGCCGCTAGGCTCTTCGGCCGGCGCCCCGCGCCGGCAGCAGTAACGAACGACAAAGGCCCGGCGGATCGCTCCGCCGGGCCTTTCGTTTGCCGGAACCGTGCGCCTATCGGGCGGGCGCCGGCTCCTGCGCGGCGACCGGGCGCCGGCTGCGGTAGAAGGCCATGGCGGTCAGGACGATCGCCAGCCAGACGACCGCCAGGATCAGCCAGAGGCCGCCATAGATCAGCCCCATGCCGATCAGGCCGGCCTGCACGACGTAGTAGGCCATGGGGATCAGCGTCATGCGGATCACCTCGCCCTCGCGGTCGGTCAGGCCCACCACCGCGGACGCCGCGACGACGTTGTGGACGCAGATCATGTTGCCGGCGGCCCCGCCGACGGCCTGCAGCGTGACCACGATCATCGCCCCGGCCGCGCCGAGACCGATCTGTTCGGCCGCCGAGAACTGGAACAGCGAGAACATCATGTTCGACACGGTGTTCGAGCCGGCGATGAAGGCGCCAAGCGCCCCGATCAGCGGCGCGAAGAGCGGCCAGGCGCTGCCGACGACGCTGGAGACGCCTTCGGCCAGCACCAGCGGCATCGATTCCAGCGGGCCGCGACCGGTGTTCAGGAACACCTGCACCATCGGCACCGCCAGAAGCAGCGCCGGAGCGGCGGCCACCATGGTGCGGGCCGAACCGGCCCAGGCCCGCGCATAGGCCTTGCCGCTCATGCCGAAGATGAACACCGCCAGCAGCGAGGCGGTAATCAGCACCGCACCCGGCGAATAGAGCAGCTGCGCCGTGGCGTTGATGCCCGAGCCGAACAGGTCGTTGAAGGCGAGCGTCGCGCTTGGCGAGGTCAGGGCCGCCTTCAGCGGCGCGATGACCCGGGTCAGCACCAGCAGCACCGCGATGATCAGATAGGGCGACCAGGCCCGCATGAGCGAGATCTGCCGGCCGCTGGCATGGCCCGCCGCCACCTCTTCCGCCTCGGCGGCCTTCAGCGTGCCGAACCAGTGGTCGTTCCAGCCCTGCCGCGCCGGGAACTCGAACCGGTCCTTCGGCAAGAGGAAACCGCGTCGCGCCGCCGGCACGACGATCAGGAGGCCGATCAGGCCGCCGACCAGCGACGGAAACTCCGGCCCCAGCAGCCATGCCACCAGGTAATAGGGGACGGTGAAGGCAATGCCGGCGAAGAGCGCGAACTTCCAGACCCGGAAGCCCTCGATGAAGGAGCGGTTGGCGCCGAAGAAGCGGGTCAGCATGCCGACCATGATCAGCGGGATGACGAAACCGACGAGAGCGTGAACCATCGCGACATTGGCGGCGATGGCATAGACATAGTCGATCAGCGGCAGCGGCGAGATGGTCTGCAAGACGCCGTCATTGCCCGACAGGCCGGTGTTGATCCCGACGAGCATCGGCGTGCCGACCGCGCCGAAGGAGACCGGCGTCGACTGGATGATCAGCGTCACCAGCACGGCGGCCATGGCCGGGAAGCCGATCGCCACCAGCAATGGTGCCGCGACCGCGGCGGGGGTGCCGAAGCCGGAGGCGCCCTCGATCATCGAGCCGAACAGCCAGGCGATGATGATCGCCTGGATGCGGCGGTCCGGCGACAGATCGGTGAAGCCGCGGCGGATGGCCCGGATGGCGCCGCTTTCATGCACGGTCTGCAGGACGAGAATGGCGCCGAAGATGATGAAGAGCAACGTCAGCGCGGTGACGAGACCGTTGACCGTGGCGCCGGCGACCGTGCCGAGGTCCTGGCCCCAGACGGTGAGCGCGATGATCGCCGTGGCCGCATAGGCCACCAGCATGGCAAGCTTGGCCGAGCGTCGCATGACGACGAGCAAGACGAACACGATCGCGACCGGCAGCAATGCCAGGCCGAAGAGAACTCCCTGCCCCATTCCCGTTTCCTCCGAAGGGTGAGTGACTTGGCTGCTAATTTCCCTCGGCTGGACAGAAAGCAAGAGGGATTGTTCGCCGTCCTGACGATTGACTGTTCAGACCGGCTTTTCCCGGCCCCTTCCGATCCCCAGATAGACGAAAGTCTGATCCCGAAAGGTGCCAAGCGATGATCCCCTATTCCGTCCTCGACCTGTCGCCGATCCCCGAGGGTGGGACCGCCGCCGACGCCCTGCACAATTCCGGTGATCTGGCGCGTCACGCCGAGGCGCTCGGCTACACGCGCTACTGGATGGCCGAGCATCACAACATGACCGGCATCGCCAGCGCCGCGACGGCCGTGGCGCTCGGCTATGTGGCCGGCCAGACGCAGACCATCCGCGTCGGCGCCGGCGGCGTCATGCTGCCCAACCATGCCCCGCTGGTGATCGCCGAACAGTTCGGCACGCTGGCGACGCTCTATCCGGACCGGGTCGATCTCGGCCTCGGCCGCGCGCCGGGCACCGACCAGATGACCGCGCGGGCGCTGCGCCGCAGCCTCGACAACTCCGACAACTTCCCCCAGGACGTGATGGAGCTGATGGTCTATTTCGAGGAGGCCGAGCCGAACCAGCGCATTCGCGCGGTGCCCGGCGAAGGCACCCGCGTGCCGGTGTGGATTCTCGGCTCCAGCCTCTACGGCGCCCAGCTCGCCGCCCATCTCGGCCTGCCCTATGCCTTCGCCTCGCATTTCGCCCCGGGTGCGCTCGCCCAGGCCGTCGAGGTCTATCGCGACAGCTACCGGCCGTCGGAACGCTGGCCCGAGCCGCATTTCATGCTGGCGATCAACGTCTTCGCCGCCGACAGCGACGAGGAAGGCCGGGTGCTGAAATCCTCGATGCAGCAGGCCTTCGTGAACCTGCGCACCGGCATGCCCGGCCCGCTGCCGCGGCCGGTCGATGATTTCGAGGCCCGCGTCGACCCGATGGCGAAATCCATGGTCGACCAGGCCCTGTCGGTCTCGGCCACGGGCTCGCCGGCCAGTGTCGCCGCCAACCTGTCGGCGCTGATCGACACCTACCGCCCGGACGAGGTGATCCTGACCGGCCAGATCCACGATCACGCGGCCCGCAAGCGCTCCTTCGAGATCGCCGCCGGGGTGATGCAGGAGATCGGCGCGCGCCGAGACGCTGCGGAGTAGGCAGTCAGGGGCTGCTTGGGCCGCAACGGTCGACGCTTTGCAGCGCCGACGCGCGGCGCTACAGATTGCGCGTCACGGATGCGGAGTGCGCCCGATGCCCGCCCTCACCACGATCGGCTTCGATGCCGACGACACGCTCTGGCACAATGAGCGGTTCTTCCAGCTGACCGAGGCCCGGTTCCGCGAGATGCTGGCCGATCATGCCGACGCGGAACTCGTGTCCAGCCGGCTCCTTGAGGCCGAGCGTCGCAATCTCGGCCACTACGGTTTCGGCATCAAGGGCTTCGTCCTGTCGATGATCGAGACCGCGCTGGACGTCACTGGCGACACCGCCTCGCCGGCCATCGTCCGGCAGATCCTGGATGCCGGCCGCGAGATGCTGGAGCACCCGGTCGAAGCCCTGCCCGAAGCGCAGGAGACCCTTGCCGCGCTTACCGGGAGCTACCGGCTGGTGCTGATCACCAAGGGCGACCTGTTCGACCAGGAGCGCAAGCTCGCGGCCTCCGGGCTGGGCGACTATTTCGACGCGGTGGAGATCGTCAGCGACAAGACGGCGGCGACCTATGAGCTGCTGTTCGCCCGCCATGGCGACGGGCCGGCCCGCGCCATGATGGTCGGCAATTCGCTGAAGTCGGATGTGCTGCCGGCGCTGGCGGCGGGCAGCTTCGGTGTCCATGTCCCGCACGAGCTGACCTGGGCGCTGGAACATGCCGAGGCTCCAAAGAGCGCGCCGCGTTTCCGGCAGGTCGACAGGCTCGGCGACGTGCGGACCATCCTCGCCGAGATCGGCTGAGCGCCGGCCGGCCCCGTCTCAGTCGCGGCCGGCCAGGTGCTGGGCCTTGCGCAGGTCGGGGAACATCCACGACCAAAGGCCGGCGACGCCGACCGTTGCGAGCCCCCCGAGCACCACTGCCGGCACGGCGCCGATCCAGAAGGCCATCACCCCGGCGCGGAACTCGCCGAGCTCGTTGGAGGCGCCGATGAAGACCATGTTCACGGCGTTGACCCGGCCACGGACCTCGTCCGGCGTCCACAGCTGCATGATGGTCTCGCGGATATAGACGCTGATCATGTCCGATGCGCCCATGAAGATCAGCGCGACGATGGCGAGCCACGGTACGGTGGCCATGCCGAACAATGCGGTAAAGGCGCCGAACAGGCCGACGAAGACGAACATCTTGACGCCGGCATGGGTCTTGATCGGATGTGCCGCGAGCCACACCGCCATCGACACCGCGCCGATGCCGGGCGCTGCGCGCAGGAGACCGAGGCCCCAGGGGCCGACATGCAGGACGTCCCGCGCATAGACGGGCATCAGCGCCACGGCGCCGCCGAGCAGCACGGCGAAGAGATCGAGCGAGATCGCGCCGAGCACCACCTTCTCCGACCAGATGAAGCGGAAGCCGGCGACGATGGTCTCGAAGCTCGCCGGCTCGCTGGAGCGCTTCTGACTGGGTGCCGTGATCGACAGGACCAGCACCGCAGCCGCGACGAACAGCGTCAAGCCGGTGCCGTAGGCAGCGACGGGCGAGACGCCGTAGAGCAGCCCGCCGGCGACCGGGCCGACGATCGCCGCGATCTGCCAGGACGACGAGTTCCAGGCAATCGCGTTGGCGAGCTCCCGCTTGGTGACGAGATTGACCACCAGCGATTGCGAGGCCGGGCCGAAGAAGGCGCGGGCAATGCCGAAGCCGACAAGGATCGCAAAGACCGGATAGGGCGTGGCAAGGCCGTGCCAGGTCAGGAGCAGCAGCCCGAGGGCGCCGACAGCCTCGACGAGGATCGCCACCGCCATGATCATCCGCCGCGAATAGCGGTCGGCGGCAGCCCCGGTGACCAGCACCAGGACGAGCGCCGGCAGGAACTGGCAGAGGCCGACAATGCCAAGATCCAGCGGATTGCGGGTCAGGTCGTAGATCTGCCAGCCGACCGAGACGACGACGATCTGGATCGCGAAGGTGGAGAAGAAGCGCGACAGCCAGTAGCGCAGGAACCGCGGGTTGCGGAAGGCGGCGAAGCGATCCTCGACCGGAATGGCGCTCGCGTCCGGATCGCCCGGCGCGGCGGAAGCGGTCTCACTGTCCTGTGTCACCCACGCACCTGCAACGATCCGGCCCGCACCAACCGGGCAAGGCGGACCATGACTGCGCGATGTCCTGGAAGGAAATGATGGCTGGTGGAGCTGAGCGGGATCGAACCGCTGACCTCGTCATTGCGAACGACGCGCTCTCCCAACTGAGCTACAGCCCCGTCCACCATTTCGACCGGCATTTAGTGCCGCGGCGCCGGCCCTGTCAACGCCCCTTGCATGGCGGCCCCGGCGTGACCGAACCGGGCCGGTCGCGCATGCGGCGACGCGGGCGCGGCTTGCGTATCGGCAAGGCGATGGCTACATCCGAAACCGTTATCGCAAAGGGCCCGATTTGATGCTTGCAGTCACCTACGTCCTCTATCAGGCACTCAATCTGTACTGGTGGATCGTGATCGCGTCGGCCGTGTTGTCGTGGCTCTATGCCTTCAACATCGTCAATCCCGGCAATCCCTTCGTCGACTCCGTCGGCCGCTTCCTGTGGCAGATGACCGAGCCGGTCTATCGCCGCATCCGCCGGGTCCTGCCGGATCTCGGCGGCATCGACCTGTCGCCGCTGGTCGTCCTGTTCGCCATCATGTTCCTGCAGTATCTGATCGCGGTCTATATCAATCCGGCGATCTACAGCGCCGGTATCTGAGCGATCGCTCCGTCGGGTCCGGTGGCGGAAGCCCGCTTCTGGCGGCCTGACGGCGAGGATGCCGTTCTCGTCGATCTCCGCCTGACGCCGAAATCCGTCGCCGACCGGATCGAGGGCAGCGTGACGGATGCGGCGGGACGGGCATTCCTGAAGGCGCGGGTGCGGGCCGTGCCCGAGGACGGCGAGGCCAATGCGGCGCTTCTCAAGCTCCTGGCCAGGACGATCGGCGTTCCGAAATCGGCGGTCACGCTGGTCGCGGGCCACACATCGCGGCTCAAGACCCTGCGCCTCACCGGCGACGCCGGGCGCCTCGCGACGGCGCTGAACGCCCTGCACTGACCTTTAGACACCAAAACGCCGCCCGAACTCAGTCGAAGGCGGCGTGGCATGCATTCATGTGGGGCAGAGCGGATCGATGCCCGATCGCGGCGTCCTGCGCCGCGGCCTCAAGCCTCAGAGACGGCCGAAGCGGACGGCCTGAGTGATCTGCGACCGGCCGACGCCGATGTCGGCGAGCTCGCGGTCGTCCATCATTTCCAGCTGGCGGATCTGGTTGCGATGGTTGCGGTAGGTGTTGAGGCGGGTGGTCAGACGGCGAAACATGAGATCCTGATTCCAGGGTTTGGGGTTTTCGATAGCCATCACGTAAGAGATCGCACTGCACAAAAGTAGTGCGTTTTGCTGCACGTCTCGTGTGCATTCTGCGCATGACGCAGTCATCAGTCCGTCAATATCTTCCATGCTACGTCCGTCCCGCCCTGTGTTCGGGCGGCCGAATGCAGAACGGGCGCGGCGGCTGCCCGCCACGCCCGTAACCGAATGCTGTCTGTGGACCGGCCCGGTCAGCCCTTGGCGTTCTCGGCCCGCTCGACTGCCGCGGTGATCAGCGAGCGCGCCTTGGCGCTGTCGCCCCAGTCGCCGATCTTGACCCACTTGCCGGGCTCCAGATCCTTGTAGTGCTCGAAGAAGTGGGCGATCTGCAGCAGCGTGATCTCCGGCAGGTCGCCATATTCGCGGACGTTCTCGAAACGGCGCGTGATGTGCGGCGACGGCACGGCGATGATCTTCTCGTCCTCGCCGCTGTTGTCTTCCATGACCAGGACGCCGATCGGGCGGCAATTGATCACGCAGCCGGGAAACAGCGGGCGGGTGTTGCAGATCAGGACGTCGATGGGATCGCCGTCGTCGGATAGGGTGTGCGGCACGAAGCCGTAATTCCCCGGATAGGTCATCGGCGTGTAGAGGAAGCGGTCGACGACCAGGCAGCCGGCGTCCTTGTCCATCTCGTACTTGATCGGGTGGCCGCCCAGCGGCACCTCGATGATGACGTTGATGTCTTCCGGCGGGTTCTTGCCGCGGGCGATCGCGTCGATGCGCATGATGTGTCCTTCCAGATGTGGCCTGTCGATCCGAACGGGCGACCCGCCTCGCATGTCCCCGAAGGACGCGAGAGCGATCCATGGCAGGATGATCGCGTTGGTGGCCCGGTTTTCCCGAAGACGCTCTAGCCGCTCCGGCGAAACCGCGCAACACGCGGCTGCGCAGGCTGTACGCACCTTCGGCCGGGCCCGCGCCGGCCGGCTGCGGAGGTCAGTTCCAGAGGAAGGCGATCTTGGCGACCTTGCGCGTGTCGAAGCATTCGCTGCCTTCGGCGATGTCGCGTCCGCCGAGGCGTCCGTAGAACTCGATCGCCCGGTCGTTCTCGGCCAGCGCCCAGACCACAAGCCCCTTCAGGCCCCGCTCGCGCAACAGCGCGGCGGCGGCTTCGAACAGGCGCTTGCCGAAGCCCAGGCCCTGATATTCGGGCCGCAGATACAGCTCGTAGATTTCGCCGTCGGCGCGGAGCGCCTCGGTGCGGTTGCGGCCCAGCGTGGCGTAGCCGATCGGCGCGCCGGAAAACTCGGCCACCAGGATCGCCGCGCCGCTGCGGATCGCCGTGTCCCACCAGTCGTCGTTGCGCCGGCCGATCATCTTCTCGAGGCTGCCATGCGGGATCAGCCCGCCATAGGCGCCGCGCCACGAGGTGGCATGCACCGCGGACAGGGCGGCGGCATCGTGCGGTTCGGCCAGACGGATTTCGGCGGCAAGCGTCTTCATGGAAGCTTAACCATAACCCACATCGAACGATCCGTCTTGGTTCGCCGGCACCGTCCGGCGATTCGCGGCGACTGTAGTCGTCCGGGAGTCCGAGCGGGGACACAGCAAGTGGCTATCCCCCGGTTTTTGCTGGAAGGTCGGATCGAAGGCGCGGCTATCGGGGCGCCAGCACGCCCTGCGCCAGCGCCCGCTGGATGCCGGCAATGTCGGCGCGCCGCGACAGCGGCCGGGTGATCGGCGACTGGCCGGACACCCAGAGCGTCATTTCCGAATCCGTATCGAAGCTGCCGGCGGTCTCGATGGCGAACATGGTGATCGACCGATAAGGCACCGACTGGATGTGCCGCTTGCGGCCGGTCATGCCCTGCTTGTCCACCATGATCAGCCGCAGATCGGTGAACACCAGGAGATCCCGCATGATCTGGAAGGCGAGTTCGACGCCCTCACCGGGCAACAGGATCGGCGCCAGATCCGCCTCGATCGCCGTCGCATCCGCATCGCTGGGAAGGCCCATCAGGCCGGAAATCAGTCCCATCGCATCACTTCCCCGTTTCGTCTTCACCGCCATGTCGGGCGCCGCCCGGCACTGTCCACCTGCACTGCGCCACCGCCGACGGCGGTCAGTTTTTCTAAGGCCCGGGTCAGAATTTGAAACTCTGCCTTACCGGCTCGGCGGATTAAGGTCTGGCCCAACTGGCCTCGCGGCACCCGTTCGCGCGGCTGCGCGTCTGGGAGGATCGCATGAAGCACGGTATCCGGCATCTCTACATTCCCGGCCCCACCAATGTCCCGGAGCGCGTCCGGCGGGCCATGAACGTGCCGATGGAAGACCAGCGGGCGCCCGACTTCCCGGCCCTGTCGCTGCCCCTCTTCGAGGATCTGAAGCGCGTCTTCAAGATGCGCGAGGGACGCGTCTTCATGTATCCCTCCTCCGGCACCGGCGCCTGGGAAGCGGCCATCCAGAACACCCTGGCGCGCGGCGACAGGGTGCTGATGTCGCGCTTCGGCCAGTTCTCGCATCTGTGGGTCGACATGGCCCAGAGGCTCGGCCTCGACGTCGAGGCCATCGACGTGGAATGGGGCGCCGGCGTGCCGCTCGATGCCTATGAACGCGCGATTGCGGCGGACCGGGCCCATGCGATCCGCGCCGTCTTCGTCACCCATAACGAGACCGCGACCGGCGTCACCTCCGATGTCGCCGGCGTCCGGCGGCTGCTCGATGCCCACCAGCACCCGGCATTGATCTTCGTCGACGGCGTCTCGTCCATCGCCTCGATCGACTTCCGGCAGGACGAATGGGGCGTCGACCTCGCCGTCGCCGGTTCGCAGAAGGGCTTCATGCTGCCGGCCGGCCTGTCCTTCCTGGCCGTCTCCGAAAAGGCGCTGGCGGCGGCCCGCGACAACCGGCCGAAGATGGAGCGCACCTATTTCGCCTTCGCCGACATGATCACCCACAACGACAACGGCTTCTTTCCCTACACCCCGCCGACGCAGTTCTTCCACGGGCTGCGGGTGGCGCTGGACATGCTGTTCGAGGAAGGGCTCGACAACGTCTTCGCCCGCCATCACCGGCTGGCGGAGGGTGTGCGGCGGGGCGTCGCCGCTTGGGGCCTGAAGCTGCAGGCCGTGGCGCCGCAATGGCATTCCGACACGGTCTCGGCGATCCGCGTCCCCGAGGGCGTCGACGCCAATGCGGTGATCCGCACCGCCTATGAGCGCTACGACACCTCGCTCGGCGGCGGGCTGGCGCAGCTCTCCGGCAAGGTCTTCCGCATCGGCCATCTCGGCGATCTCAACCCGGCGATGTGCCTGACGGCGCTGAGCGTGGCGGAAATGGCGCTGGCCGATGCCGGGGCGCGGATCGAGCCGGGCTCGGGCGTCGCCGCCGCGCAAGACTGGTACCGGGACGCCGCCGCCGAGGGCAGCACCCTCATGCAGCACGCCGCGGAATAGAGATTTCCGCCACCCGCCCCGCAAACGAAAAGGGCCGCGCATCCCGGATGGAATGCGCGGCCCTTCATGTGTCCGGCGAATGCCGAGCGGCGGATCAGGCCGCCTTGCGGCTCTTGTCGAAGCGCTTGCGCTCGTTGGAGTCGAGATAGATCTTGCGCAGACGGATCGTCTTCGGCGTCACCTCGACGAGCTCGTCGTCCTGGATCCACGACAGGGCCCGGTCGAGCGTCATGCGGATCGGCGGCGTCAGCTTGATCGCCTCGTCCTTGCCCGATGCGCGCATATTGGTCAGCTTCTTGCCCTTCAGAACGTTCACTTCCAGATCGTTCTCGCGGGTGTGGATGCCGATGATCATGCCGGCATAGACCTTGACGCCGGCGTCGATGACCATCGGGCCGCGGTCTTCCAGGTTGAACATGGCGAAGGCCACGCTCTCGCCGGTGTCGTTGGAGATCAGGACGCCGGTGTTGCGGCCCGGCAGCTCACCCTTGAACGGGGCGTAGCTGTGGAACAGCCGGTTCATGATCGCCGTGCCGCGCGTGTCGGTCAGGAGCTCCGACTGGTAGCCGATGAGGCCGCGGGTCGGGGCATGGAACACGAGGCGCTGGCGATCGCCGCCCGACGGGCGCAGCTCGATCATCTCGGCCTTGCGCTCGGACATCTTCTGCACGACGACGCCGGAATGCTCCTCGTCGACGTCGATGACGACCTCTTCGATCGGCTCGAGCGTCTGGCCGTTCTCGTCTTCCTTCATGACCACGCGCGGACGCGAGATGCCGATCTCGAAGCCTTCGCGGCGCATGGTCTCGATCAGCACGGCCAGCTGCAGCTCGCCGCGGCCGGAGACGTAGAAGGAATCCTTGTCGGCGGCTTCCTCGATCTTCAGCGCGACGTTGCCCTCGGCTTCCTTCAACAGGCGGTCGCGGATGACGCGGCTGGTCACCTTGTCGCCCTCGGTGCCGGCGAGCGGCGAATCGTTGACGATGAAGGACATCGTCACCGTCGGCGGATCGATCGGCTGGGCGTGCAGCGGCTCGTTGACCTGCGGGTCGCAGAAGGTGTCGGCCACGGTGCCCTTGGACAGGCCCGCAATGGCGACGATGTCACCGGCCTCGGCGAAGTCGAGCGGCACGCGCTCAAGGCCGCGGAAGGCGAGGATCTTGGAGATGCGGCCGCTTTCCAGCAGCTTGCCGTCGCCATGCAGCACCTTGACCGCCTGGTTCGGCTTGATCGAGCCGGACTGGATGCGGCCGGTGATCAAGCGCCCGAGGAACGGGTTGGCTTCGAGGATGGTGCCGATCATCTTGAACGGCTCGTCCTTGCCGGCCGTGTCCGGCTCCGGGACATGCTTCAGGATCAGGTCGAACAGCGGGGTCAGGCCCTGGTCCTGCGGGCCCTCCGGCTCCTCGGCCATCCAGCCGCCGCGGCCCGAACCGTAGAGGATCGGGAAGTCGAGTTGCTCTTCGGTCGCGTCGAGCGAGACGAACAGGTCGAAGATCTCGTTGAGGACTTCCTGATGGCGCTCGTCGGCGCGGTCGATCTTGTTGATCGCCACGATCGGCTTCAGGCCGACCTTCAGCGCCTTGCCGAGCACGAACTTGGTCTGCGGCATTGGGCCTTCCGATGCGTCGACCAGGATCACGGCGCCGTCCACCATGTTCAGGATACGCTCCACCTCGCCGCCGAAATCGGCATGGCCCGGGGTGTCGACGATGTTGATGCGGGTATCCTTCCACTCGACCGAAGTCGCCTTGGCCAGGATGGTGATGCCCCGCTCCTTCTCCAGATCGTTGGAGTCCATCGCGCGGTCTTCGGTGCGCTGGTTCTCGCGGAACGATCCCGACTGCGCCAGGAGCTTGTCGACGAGTGTGGTTTTGCCATGATCGACATGCGCGATGATCGCGATGTTGCGGAGCTTCATAAGTGTCACCGGAAACGAGTTAAGGCCGCGGCGGGACCATCAATGGTCCACCCGGCGCGAATTCCACGCTCCCATACAGCAATTTGTGCGGGTGCGAAAGGTGGAGGCGTGTTTATGCGGCGCGACCCGCCCGTCCTCTTCACGGAAGACGGGGCGAACGCGACCGAACGAGCAACCCACATAGTCATTCTGCGCCCCGGACACAACAACCCGGCGCGATACATGCCGCAACCGGACTTGACACAACGGAACAAAGGACGAACCATTTGCCCGCTGGAGTTCGATTCGCAGTCCTGCGGAAGGATGACACCATGACGACTGACAGCGGAAAAACCTTTCGGAACGCCGGGTCCGGCCAATACGTGACCAAGAGTTACGCCGAGACACACCCCCACACGACGATCAGCGAGACCAGGGGCGGCGGCTCCACCCATGGCGCGCATCGCAGCGCGATCACCGGCCGCTTCGTCGGGCCGGCCGCGGCGGGCCGCTGGCCGGACCGGACCATCAAGGACAGCTGATCCGTCACCCGCGCCGGACGACGACCAGGAACCGGGCGACCGGCTGAAGCGCCTGGCTCAGCCGGCCGGCCTGTCTGTTCCGCCGCTGCGTCACCCGCGCAGGACGGGGTCGAGCGTCGTCGTCCAGAGCTCCGTGTCGTCGGCGTCCATCAGCCGGACCGTCATCTGTTCGCTGTCGCCGTCGATCTCGACGAGGCCGAAGAACTGCAGGCCCATGGACGGCGGCAGGTTGGCGCCCTGCTCCTCGGTCGGCGCCTTCACGAACCGCACCTCCGGCCCGAAGGTCTTGTCGAGATCGTTGGGGCCGAAGGTACCGGCATGGATCGGGCCGGACACGAACTCCCAGAACGGCTCGAAATCCTGGAAGGCGGCGCGATCCGGGCTGTAATGATGGGCCGCCGTGTAGTGGACGTCGGCGGTAAGCCAGACCGTGTTCGCGATGCCGGCCGACTTGATGAAGCGCAAGAGGTCGGCAAATTCCATCTCGCGGCCCTTCGGCGCGCCGCCATCGTTGTTGGACACCGCCTCGACGAGCTTCCTGTCGCCGACATTGTCCCAGACGACGAGGCCGATCGGCATGTCGGAGGCGATCACCTTCCAGGTGGCGTCGGAGTTGGCGAGTTCCCGCTTCAGCCAGGCGATCTGCTCGGCGCCCATCATCTGCGTCGCCTCGGAGGCGTCAGTTTCCAGGCCCTCGGTGTTGCCGCCGCGATAGGAGCGCAGGTCGAGGAAGAACACGTCGAGCAGCGGGCCATAGGCGATCTTGCGATAGACCCGGCCGGGCTCCTCGGCGACGTAGCCGATGGGCGTCATCTCGTGGAAGGCGCGGGCGCTACGGGCGGCCAGAAGGGCGATGTCCTTGACCGCATAGCGGTCGTCGGCGGTCAGGTCCTTGGCCGAGGACCAGTTGTTTATGACCTCGTGGTCGTCCCACTGGAAGAAGGTCGGGACGCGCGCATTCATCGCCTGGACGTTCTTGTCCATGAGATTGTATTTCCACTGGCCGCGATACTCGTCCAGCGTCTCGGCGACCTTCTCCTTCTCCGGGATGAGGAGGTTCTTCCAGACGCTGCCGTCGGGAAGTTCCACGCTCTCCTTCAGCGGGCCGTCGGCGTAGATCGTGTCGCCCGAATGCAGAAAGAAGTCGGGCTCGTGCTTTGCCATGGTGGCATAGGCCTTCATGCCGCCGCGGCTCTCGTCGATGCCCCAGCCCTGCCCGACCGTGTCGCCGGACCAGGCGAAGCGGATCGAGCGGCGCGACGCCGGCGCCGTGCGGAAGCGGCCGACGATCGGCTCGGAGACGCCGTTGACGTCGCCGAGATCGGTGGCGACGGCACGCCAGAAGATCTCCTGGTCGGACGGCAGGCCGGCGATCAGCCGCTTGGCGGTGAAGTCGGATTCCGGCAGCGTCGTCAGGCTGTGCAGCTTGCGGGCGTCGGCGAAGCTCTCGGTCGTCGCCCATTCGAAATCGATGCGCGACGGCCGGTCGGCCCGCGTCCACACCATGCCGGAGGTGGCGTCCACGTCGCCGGTCTGGACGCCGTGGGTAAAGGCCGGGCGGCTGGCCGCGCGGCTGACTGCCGGCATGGGAAGACCGGAACCGGCGACGAGCGCCGCCGCCCCCGACGAGGCGAGGAAGCGGCGGCGGGACAGGGGAAAGCGTTTCGCAGACATCGGGGAACCTCCAGCGGAAAGAGGCCCGCACCATCGCCAGCTTGCGTGGCAGGGCGATTGCAGCCCTGCGAAACTTTCGAGTCGTTCCAAACTGCGGCGGCGCCAGCGAAATTCCGGGCCGGCCGCAGCAAGGAACGGCCTTGGCCTCAGCCGGTCACGAAGCCGCGCTTGCGCAACAGCGCCCCGGAGGTCGGCATGCGGCCCCGGAAGGCGGTGTAGAGGTCCGCAGCGTCCTGCGAATTGCCGGCCGAATAGACATGCTCCAGAAGCCGCCCCGCCGTCTCGGGATCGAACGGATCGCCGGTCTCCTCGAACGCCTCGAAGGCGTCGGCGTCGAGCACCTCCGACCACATGTAGGAATAGTAGCCGGCCGAATAGCCATCGCCCGAGAAGATATGGGCGAAGTGCGGCGAGCGGTGCCGCATGACGATCTCGCGCGGCATGCCCAGTTCTTCCAGCATGGCCCGCTCGGCGGCCAGCGGCTGGGCCGGCACCTCACGCAATTCGTGCAGGCCGAGATCGATCAGTGCCGAGGCGGTGTATTCGACGGTGTCGAAGCCCGCGTCGAAGCTCTTGGCGGCCAGCATCTTGTCGAGCAGGGGCTTCGGCAGCGGCTCGCCGGTCCGCACGTGCCGCGCATGATCCGCGAGCACCGAGGGGACGGTGAGCCAGTGCTCATAGAGCTGCGAGGGCAGCTCGACGAAATCGCGGGCCACCGACGTGCCGGACAGCAACGGCCAGGTCACGTCGGACAGGAGCCCGTGCAGGGCATGGCCGAATTCGTGGAACAGCGTGCGCGCGTCGTCGAGCGACAGCAGCGCCGGCTGACCGGCGCTCGGCCTGGCGAAATTGCAGACATTGTAGATGATCGGCAGCTGCCCGCCATCGAGCTTGTGCTGGCTGCGGAGCGCGCTCATCCAGGCGCCGGACCGCTTCGACTGCCGAGCGAAATAATCGCCGAGGAAGAGCCCGCGCGGCCGGCCGTCGCGGTCGGCGACCGCCCAGACCCGCACATCCGGATGCCAGGCCTTCGCCTCGGGCAAGGGCGTGAAGGAGAGGCCGAAGAGCCGGCCGGCCACGTCGAAGGCGGCCGTGATCATCCGGTCGAGCTCGAAATACGGCTTCAGCTCGCTCTCGTCGATGGCGAACTCCCGCTGCCGCCGCTGCTCGGCGTAATAGCGCCAGTCCCAGGGCTCCAGCGGATGATTGTCGCCGCGCTCGCCGGCCAGCTGGCGCAGCGCCGCCGCATCGTCGGCCGCCCGCGTCTTGGCATGCTCCCAGACCTCTTCGAGCAGCGTGCGCACCGCGACCGGCGTCTTGGCCATGGTGTCGTCCAGCTTGTAGGCCGCGAAGCTGTCGAAGCCGAGCAGCCGGGCCTTCTCGGCCCGCAGCCGGAGAATGTCGGCCATGATCTGCCGGTTGTCCGACGCGCCCTCGTTCTCGCCGCGGCTCGTCCAGGCGCGGAAGGCTTTTTCGCGCAGGTCGCGCCGCGTCGAGTAGGAGAGGAACGGCACGACCACCGAGCGCGACAGGGTGACGGCGTAGTTCTCGAGCCCGCGATCGGCGGCAACACCGGCCATGGTCGAGATCAGATCGTCCGGAAGACCCGCCAGATCGTCTTTTTCGAGGCTCATCACCCAATTGTGTTCGTCGGCCAGAATGTTCTGGGAGAAGCGGGTGCCGAGCGAGGACAGTTCGGCGTCGATCTCGGCCAGCCGCTCGCGATCGGCCCCTTCGAGCCGTGCGCCGCTGCGCACGAAGCCCGCATGGATCCGGCCGAGAAGCCGCCGGTCTTCCGGCGTCAAAGTCGCCGCTGCATCGCGATCGGCATGGACCGCATCGATACGGGCGAAAAGCGCAGCATTGAGAGTGATTTGCGACGAATGACGCGAGAGGAGCGGCGAAACGTCGCGCTCGACCCCCTGCAATGCCGGGTTCGTATGGGCACCGGCGAGGGTGAAGAAGATCCGCGCCACCTCCTCCAGCTTCCGCCCGGCGCGCTCCAGGGCGGCGATCGTATTGTCGAAATCTGCAGGGGCAGGGTTCTCGGCGATCGCCGTGATTTCAGACAGATGCTCGCTCATGGCGGCGCGAAAAGCGTCCGGAAAATCTTCGGGACGAAATTGATCGAAGTCAGGTACTTCGCTGGCTAATGCGTCAGGATGGTTATCGTCGAGCGGGACTGCGTGGTGCAAATCGTTCATCTGTCTGCCTTTATCCGCCTCTGCCATGCGCGTGTTCCACGTGTAGATGATGCGGACAGGGTTCAGATGAAAGACCATCGTGCTATTCTGGTCGCGCCGACAGGGTGAAATCCTTCACCCCGGCATTGAGCGAGTAATGTCATTCAGAGCCGGGACGGCTCACCGGAAAACGTGAAACAAGGGCCGCAACCAATGTCGCAACTTCTACCGGGCAACGCCCTTGGCTTTGTTATCGTGGACCTCGGGCGGCTGTATCGGCAGGCTTTCGAGAAAGCGGTCATCGACGCGGGAATGGAACTGACGCCGGGCGAGATCAGGGCGCTTGCCTATGTCGGCCGCTACAGCGGCTCGCGTCAGGCGGTTCTGGCCGAGCGGATGGGCGTCGAACCGATGACCCTGTCGGCCTATCTCGACCGGCTCGAAGCGCGCGGCCTGATCAGCCGCTCGGTCGATCCCAACGACCGCCGCGCCAAGGTCATCGCGCCGACCAGCTCCGCCGAGCGGGTGTTCGAGGAAGCCCGGCCCGTCGCCCTCGCGGTCTACGAGCGCACCGTCAGTGGCCTGTCCGAGGACGAGCGCAAGACCGTCGACGTCATCATGCGCAAGATGCGGGCGAACCTGACCAACGTGCCGCTGAGCGACGGCGACGACCGCGACGCGCCGGAGCCCCTCGCCGATGTGGCGGAGATGCGGGTACAGGGCGCAGCCTAAGGCTCCCTTACGTCTGGCAAGGGCGGCGCGTCGACCCTAGATGGCGGTGATCGGGACGGAACGGCGTGCATCGCGCGGCGTTGCCGTCCCTTTCCGGACAGCCACTCACCACGGACCGCCGCCTTGACCGCACAAACTGCCCGCGCGCCCATCATGTCGGAGCGCCGGACGAGCCTCATCGGCGGTTGCCTCGTGGCGATCGGCCCGATTTCCATGGCGCTCTACACGCCGGCCATGCCGACGCTGGTCGCAGAGTTCGACACCACGGAATCGATGATCAAGCTGTCGCTGGCGGTCTATTTCGCCGGCTTCGCGCTGACCCAGCTCGTCTGCGGGCCGATGTCCGACGCCTTTGGACGGCGCGTCACCACGCTCGGCTTCATGGTGCTGTACCTGGCCGGCGCGATCCTCGCCATGGCCGCCGCGAGTGTCGAGATGCTGATTGCCGCCCGCATCCTGCAGGGTGTCGGCGCGTCGGTGGGCGTCGCCACCGCCCGCGCCATCGTCCGCGACCAGTTCGAGGGCGAGACCTCCTCGCGGATCATGAACACCATCGGCATCATCCTGGCGCTCGGTCCCGCCGTCTCCCCGACCATCGGCGGCCTGACGCTGGAGCTCGCCGGCTGGTACGCGATCTTCGTCGTGATGATGTTCTTCGGCCTGATCGTCATCGGCGTCACCCTCGGCGCCATGCGCGAGACCGTTGTGCCCGATCCCAGCCGCATCCAGCCGAAGGCGATCCTGCACTCCTACCGGCGGCTGATCACCAACCGCCACTTCATGGCGACCAGCCTCACCGTCGCGGGCTCGGTCGGCGCGCTCTACACCCTCGCCACGGTCCTGCCCTTCGTGCTGATCGAGCGCGCCGGGCTGACGCCGACCGAATACGGCATCGGCATGCTCGGCCAGTCGGGCATGTTCTTCTCCGGCTCGCTGGCGATGCGCTACCTGATGACCCGCACCAGCGCCTATCGCCTCGTGCCGGTCGGCCTCGGCTTCATCGGCGCCGGCGCTCTGTCGATCGCCCTGTCGATCGCGGTCCTGCCGGTGACCTATCTGTCGATCATGGTGCCGGTGGGCCTCTACGCCTTCGGCATCGCCTTCGTCATGCCGGCCATGACCACCGCGTCGCTGGCGCCATTCCCGCACATGGCGGGCGCCGCCTCGGCGATGATGGGCTTCATCCAGATGGGAGCCGGCCTCGTCGGCGGCGCCATCTGCGCGGCGATCGGCGAGCCGGTGCTGGCCACGCAGATCGTCATCCCCGCACTCGGAGTGATCGCCATCGGCTCCTATGCGGTCTATCGGACGCGTCCGCATCTGGCCGAGCCGGAGCCCGCGCCCGAAGTGCCGGCGCCGGAACTCAGCTACGACGGTCGCGGCTGACCGGGCTGACCGGGCGGTTCGTCCCGTGCTCCTTGGGTCATCAAAGCCGGGTCAGAAGATGCCGGGGATGATCCGTGCGGTGCGCGCCCGGTAGGCGCGATATTCGTCGCCGAAGGCCTCTTCCATCATCCGTTCCTCCGGCGCGACCCGGGCCGCGAAGAGGATGCCGAAGCCGATCAGGCCCGCCGGCCCGGTGATCCAGTTGGGCACCAGCAGCGCCTGCGCCAGCGCCATGGTCCAGAAGGCCGAATACATCGGGTGCCGCACCCGCCGGTAGATGCCCGACGTCACCAGCCTGTGCTTCTCGCGAATGTCGAGCGAGACCGACCACATCTTGCCCAGCGCCTTGTGGGTCTTGCGGAACAGGACGAGCGCGCCGGCCATGGCACAGAGCCCAAGTCCGATCTGCCACCAGGCCTGATCATAGGTGGCGGATTCCGGCCAGCCGGTGGCGACGAACACGCCCGGCAGGATGCCGAGGCCCGTCAGCGAGATCGCCATCCGCAGCGTTTCCGCCGGACCGCGGCGGCTGCGCTCGACACGGGTGCGCTTGGCCCGCCGCTCGAACGGGTAGCGGATCACGTACCAGCCCGCGACCATCAGCGCCCAGGCGACCGATCCGACGAGCGCCGGCGTCACGGCCGCGCTCCTTCGCCCGTCGTCGGTGGAGACAGCGGCGGCAGGTCGACGGTTTCGAGGCGGCCGTAATCGACCAGCGGGCGGGGTCCGAGCAGAAGCATGTGGAAGGAATAGGCGCTGCGCCGCTCGACCGCGAGGACGAATTGCCGGTGCAGGCGAAAGAAATCGCGCTTGATGCGGCGGTAGGTGGCCGTCGTCACCAGCCGCTTGAATCGGATCCGCATCACCGTGGGCGCTTCGCCCTCCCTGATGCCCAGCGACCGGGCCGGGTCGGATCTGTAGAAATTGATCGGGTCGGACAGGCCCTGCACGTCGATCCAGGGCACCGCGTGGGTCACCACGATCTCGCGCACCGCTTGGCGCTGGGCACCGGCCGCCGGATGCAGCGCGGTCTTCATCAGGCTGGAGCCGACGGTCAGCACCTGCAGCGGGCGGTCGCGGCGGAGCCCCGCCGCAAGCGCCCGATCCAGCGCCAGGACGGCCAGGCTCGCGCCGAGACTGTGTGCGGCGATCACGATCTCGTCCGCCTCCGTCCCGGCCACGGCATGGCGCATGGCCTCGGCATGGGCGTCGATCCGGCGCGTGATGGCCGGATTGCGCTCGCGGCAGAAATCGCGGGCCATCGCCCAGTCGTCCATCGCCGTCAGGACGTGCAGGCGGCGGTTGGCGTAGAGCAAGAGCGCCCAGGCCGTCGCGAGCCCGGCCAGAACGGCGACCAGGAGGCCCGCAGGACCCGGCAGCGGGGCAAGCGCTGCCACGAGGCCACCGATGATCCAGCCGCCGAACAGCGTTCCGGCCAGAACGGCGAGCGGAAACAGATAGAAGAACAGATAGCGCCAGCTCACCCGGGCATAGCGGAACACCGTCCCGGTGACGAGGAAGTCGCAGAGACCGGCCAGCCCGCTGATAAGCCGCCGGAGCGACGAGCGCCCGGCATAGGCCAGAATGAGGTCGCTCCAGTCGCAGAAGACGAGATCGGTGTGGGTGCGCCAGCCATGGCCGGTCAGTTCGGCCCGCAACACGCCGCGATGGGTCGCCGCCTCGGTCTCGGCGCGGCGATCGGTCGGCTCGATGGCCAGCCGCGTGTCCCAGAGCGGAGCCGTCCGGGCCGCGGCGCGCGCGAAGCGGTCCATATGCGCGGTGATCGGCATCGGTTCGAAGCCCGGAAACACGAACACCAGCCGCTTCTCGATCATGCCATCTCCAGCGGCCGCACGATTGGGCGGACCGAATGTCCGGCCTGGCGTGCAGCCTTCCACGCGATGCCCGCGCCCTTCAGCCGATCGCTACGCTACGTCGCAGCATTTGCAAAGATGCAAGCAGGACGGCCGGGCGTCCGCGCCGAGCGACCGGCCGCCGGTCCCCGCGCGCCGCGACGGGATCAGCCCTTCGGATGCGCCCCGAAGATGCGGGCAAGGAATTCCTCCAGCCAGCGCCGGACCGGCGCGTCGTAGATCGCCCGCCCGTCGAAATGCTGGCGGCGTCCCTGGGCGCCGGGCAGCGTCAGCCGCGCATGGCCGCGGGTCGTCCAGCGATGCATCATCGCCAGGGTCAGCTCGGCATGGAACTGCACGCCATAGGCATTCGGGCCGTAGCTGAACGCCTGGTTCGGATACCAGTCGCCCTCGGCCAGAAGCGTCGCGCCCGACGGCAGGTCGAAGCCTTCGCGGTGCCATTGATAGACCATCTCCGGCCAGTGCGGCAGCAGCGCCCGGCCCTGCGGCGTCGCCTTCAGCGGATAGAAACCGACCTCGGCCAGCCCGTCGCGATGGCTGCCGACACCGGCCCCGAGATGCTTGGCGAGCATCTGCGCGCCGAGGCAGATGCCGAGAAACGGGCGCTCTTCGGCCAGCGGCACCTTCATCCATTCGATCTCGCGTACGAGATGGGCGTCGGTGTCGTTGGCGCTGGGCGGGCCGCCGAAGACCACCGCCCCGCGATGATCGTCCAGCGTCTCCGGCAGGGCATCGCCCATCACCGGCCGGCGGATGTCCATGCGCACGCCATGGGCGTCGAAGACCTGGCCGACGCGCCCGGGCGTCGAGCTTTCCTGGTGCAGGACGACGAGGATCGGACGGGGATCGTCGGTTTCCAGCGTATAGGCATGCCGGGCGATGGCCTGCGCGACCGTATCGGCGCCGTCACTGATGCTGTTGTCGTAATAGGCCATGAAATCAGTCGGCGACCCCGCTTCTCGTCGCTGCCTCCCGCTTCATCAACATCCGGTCCCGCGTGGAAACGCCGAGCAGGTCGGAGACCCGCCAGATCAGATTGTCTTCCAGCTCGTGAACCGAGCCGTCGGTATAGGTTACTTCCCAGAGCAGCTCGACGAAGCGGATCCTCTCGGCCTCCCCCAGCCGGTTCTTCAGGACCGAGGTGAAGTTATACAGATCCACCGCCTCCGTGTCGGCCTCGTCACCCGCCGCGACGATCCTGTCGACCTCGTCGGGCGCCAGCGCGAATTCCTCGCGCAGGACCTCGTGCAGGCGGATTCGCTCGTCATCGGTCACGACGCCGTCCGCGCGGACGATGTGGAACAGGAGCGCGGCCGTCGCCACGCGCAGATCGTCTTCCGGGTCCTTGCGGCTTTCCGCCGGCCCGGCCCCGATATTGCGCAGGAAATCGCGGAATGCTTCGAACATCGTTCCTCGCCGTGAGCGGCCGTCGGCCTTGAGAGCCGTCAGCCGAACCGCGCTTCCTTGCGCTCTTCGCTGGTCGGCGCGGGTTTGGTTTCCTTCGGCGGGTCAACTGCTTCGGGCTTGCGCGGTTCCGCCGGCTTCGTCGCATCCGTGGCTGCCGGCTGGGTCGCCGCTCCGCCAGTTCCGCCGCCATTCGCCGCGGGAGGCGTAGCCGGCTTTGCCGGTTCGGACGCAGCCGGCTTGGCCGGCGCAGGCGTTGCGGCAGGCACGGTCGCCGGTGTCGCCGGCCCGGGCGTCTTTGCCTCGGCACCGATCGTCTTTGCAGGACCGTGATCGGCCTCGCCATCATGCGCGTCGATCATCGGGCCGTCGCCATCGCCGATCCGCTCGACCGGCACCTTCCATTCGAAGGCGTCGAGACGTCCGGTGACCGGCGAGATCGGCGCCCAGTTGCGCGACACGACGCCGTCGGCCGTCCAGGCCGGATCGCGCGGCGCGCGGATGGCGCGCCCGAGCCACTCGCGCACCCGGCCGACTTCGCCGGTCTGCGCTTCCTCGATATCGGCGAGCAGCAGATAGGTGCTCTCGCGCGGCTCCGCATCGGCCGCAGCCATTGCGGATTTGCGGGCCAGATCGAACTCGCCGGCTTCGAGCGCCGCCCGCGCCAGGCACATCTCGGCTTCCGCGCCGCTGTGCAGGCCGTGCAGCTTGCGGGCCCGCTTCAGCCGGTCCTCGGGCGAATCGCCCGGCCGGGCATGCACATAGGCCTCGGCGATGTCGGGATGCGGCTGGCTGATCCAGCTGGTCTCCAGCACCTTCGAGCCGCGACGCAGATCGCCAAGACGGAACAGCGCCTCGGCGGCGACCAGGGCCGCAGGCGGCAGGTCGGGCGCGAGCTTCTGCGCTTCCAGCCCGGCGGTCTTTGCCCCGGCCGGATCGCGCTCCGACAGCGTCATCGCCTTGGCGGTCAGAAGCACGGCGCGCATCCGCTTGGATTCGTCGCGATCCACCAGTCGGGTGTTCTTCTGGGCTTCCAGGATGGCGAGCGCGCCGTCCCAGTCGCCGGCAAGGCATTTCGATTCCAAGACGGCGCCGCCGGCCCAGGGCACATGCGGAGCAATCCGCACGGCGCGCTCGGCATAATGGCGCGCGGCGGATTCGTCGCCGACGCGCTCGGCTTCGAGGAAGAGGCCGCGCAGGGCGAGAAGCCGGGTCTCCGGATCACGCTCCATCTGTTCGAAGGCCGAGCGGGCCCGGGCGTGATCACCCTCGATCATCGCCGTCTGGGCGTCGAGGAAGCGGATCAGCGGCTCGCGGCGCGTGCCGAGCAGCTTGTCGCTGCGCTTGGTCATGCGGCGGGCGAGCACGGCGTCGCCGGCGCCGGCGGCGATGATGCCGCTCGACAGGGCCTTGTAGCCGCGGTCGCGCCGGCTCGTGCTCCACCAGTTGCCGATGGCGCCGGGCGTCTTGAAGAAGGCCCGCACCAGCCAGACGACGAGCAGCACGGCGAAGATCAGGACACCGAGGCCGATGAGGAAGACCATCAGGCTGGTGGCGACCTGCTGGCCCTGCCAGACGAAGGTGACGCTTCCCGGATTGTCGGCCAGCCAGGCAAAACCGATGCCGGCGGCCAGAACGACGAGAAGGAAGGCGAGGATTCGCAGCATGTCTGTTCCTTAGCCCTGGTTGTCCTGGGCAGCCGGCTGGGCCGGCGCCGTGGCCGACGCAAGCGCGTCGGCGATGACCCGGTCGGCGGTCTGCCGGGCTTCGACCTGGTCGGCGAAGTCCTGGCTGGCCGCCTTGGCCGCGTCGGGAAGCGTCTGCCATTCGGCGGTCCAGGCGGACAGATCGCCCGCGCCGATGGCCGCGTCGAGCCGTGCCAGGCTTTCGTTCGGTCCGCCTTCGCCCGGCTCTGCCGAGGCCGACGGCTCGACCGGTCGCACCTGCACCAGCGAGCGCAGGCCCGACAGGAGCTGGTCGCCCACCGGCGCATCCGGCGCAACCGGCGTCAGCTGGCTGGCAATGCGGTCCTCGACCTCGGGCCAGCGCGTCGCCAGCTCGCGCTCGGTCGGAACGCCGTCCGCCGCAAGGGCCCGCAACTCCTCGGTCGCACCCTCGCCGCCGGCGATCTGCGCGTAGTTCTCGAGCTGCTGCATGAACGGCCCGCCCGCATCGATCGCGGCCTTCAGATTGGCCGCGGCGAAGGCCTTGGAGGCCTGCAGGTTGCGCGCTTCGACGGTGGCGATCCGGCTGTCGAAGCCGGAAATCGTCTCGTTGATGGCGGCGATGCCCTCCTGCGCGCTGGCCGCCGCCGCCTGCGCGTCGCTGGCCGCCTTGGCAGCGGCATCGGCGCTCGACTGGGCCGCATTCGCCGCCTCCTGCGCGGCGCTGGCGGTCTGGCCCGCCTGCTCCGCGGTCTGCTGGGCCGCCGTCGCGGTCTGAGTCGCACCCTCGGCGGCCGTGCGGGCGGCTTCCGCCGCCTGTGCAGCGCTGTCGTCCGCCGGTGCGGCTGCGGCCTGTTCCAGCGCATCGACGCGGCCTGTCAGGGCCTGCGTGTCCGCACCATCGCCGGCCGGCGTCGCCGGCAGCGCCGCGAACTGCTCGCGCAGGGCCGCCACTTCGCCGTCCAGATCCTGCAGCGCGCTTTCGCTGGCGTAGCTTTCGCCCGTGGTCTGCTCGCTTGCGCCAAAATTCGGCAGATAGCCGGCAGACTGCAGCGCGGCGCCGCCCACCAGGGCGACGATCGCGCCGACGAGGCCCGCTGCCGCCGCGCCGCCGAAGCCGAGCCCGGAGGACCGGTCGGTCGCAGCCGATGTCGTTGTGCGGCCCGTCGATGGACCCGTGGTGCCGGTCGCGCGGGACGCCGCGCTCGGGCTGGAACTGCCGGACGAGGACGTCGTGGACCCTGTTGCGGCGGACGCTGGCTTGCTGCCGGCAGCCGGGGTGCCCGTCGTGGCTGGCGTTGCCGATGCGGGCCGCGCAGCGCCCGTGGTCGAACCGGTGCCGCCCGAAGCCGTCGAGGCGGGCTTGCCGGCGGTTGCAGCCGAGGCGGATGCCGACGCCGGAGTGGATGTCGGCTTGGCAGGCGAGCTGCTGGTGGTCGCAGACCCACCGCTTGCGGAGGATTGCGCCGAACCGGAAGCGGCGGACGTCGGAGCAGTCGCACTGCTGGAAGCCGCAGGCTTCGATGCGTCCTTGCCGGCGGTCGTCCCCGGAGACCCGGTCGCCGATGCCGTCGCCGGCGTTGCGGTCGCCCCGCCCGTTACCGGTGTTGCCGGCTTCGCGGCCGTGCCGGTTGCAGCCGGGGACGCGGTCGCGCCGGATGGCTTGGCGGCGGTTGCGGAGGAGGCCGGCGCGGTTGCCGGTTTGGCGCCGGTCGCGGCGCTGGCCGACGCGGAGGTGGCAGCGGTCGCCGCCCCGGCGGAACCGGTCTTGTCGGAGGCCTTCGGATCGCCGGCGGGTTTGGCGGCCGGCGTCGATGTCGCGCCGGTGGCCGGCTTCGACGGCTCGGCCTTGGCCGCACCGGTCCCGGCCGTACCCGATGCCGGCGCATCGCCGGTCTTGGGCTCGCTCGCACCGCGGCTCGAGGTGTACTTCACCTCGCTCTTCGCCGTGCTGGCGGACGCCGTGGGCGCAGCGCCGGTCTTCGGTGCTGTCTTGCCATCCTTCGATGCGTCGGTCGGGCCGGCGGGCTTGGCAGAGGCCGTCGCGCCAGTGTCGTCGTTGTTCTTGTCGGTCACCGGTTCGTTCTTTTCCGCCTTGAGATCGATCGTCTGGCCGCGCGTCTTGCTCGGCCTTGAGCGCCGGGGACGGTTGGTCATCGAAGCTGCTCCATTCTCACCGGGCTTGGCAGGGATATCGGGTCGATTTCCGCACCGCACGCATTCACGCTATTCGTCCTTCATTCGCACGGGCCGCGCAAGCGCCGCATCAGACCTGACCCTTCAACTAGGTTAGTCGAGCCGTTCGAAAAGCGAGGCAAGTCGGGTGTCGTCAGATAGGCGTACCGTTTCGGCGAGATTTGCAGGCAAAGCCGCGGCAATTCGCGCCGACAGCGCCAGAATCTTCGGCGCCGGCCGGAAGAGATCGGGAAAGGTCGCGACCAGCTCGCCATAGGCCGTCGCCTGCCCGGCCGATAAAAGCAGCACAGCGTCGGGCGGCCCGTCATGCAGGACAGCCGCGACGACGCTCCGCTCCAGGCGATGGGCCACCGTCTCGTAGACTTCCCAGACGCGGCAGCCGATTCCCGCCGCGGTCAGCGCCGTTTCCAGCGTCCCGGTGCGTGGTCGTCCGGCGGCATAGAGGATCGTCGCGGTTTCATCGAACCCTGCGTCCCGGGCCAGCCGGGCAATATCCCCGGCCTCCCCCGCCGCAATCCGCACATCGGGAAAGCCGGCCGCCAGCAGCGCCGAGCCGGTCCGCTCGCCGACCGCGAAGACCGCGCGCCCGTCGCCCGGAAACCCCTTCGCCAGGGCCGGCACGGCGCGCATGCTGGTCGCGGCAAGGGCGGCGAAGTCGCCCGTTGGAGCGGGCCCATCGATCGTCCGCATCCACTCCACCGGCAGAACGAGCGGCTGATGGCCACGCTTGGCGAGCGCCTCGGCCGTCTGCACGGCCGCGTCCGCGGCGCGCAGGATCAGCACCCGGGCCATGGCCGGCCCCGCCGCGTCAGGCGCCCCAGCTGTCGAAGAAGCCCGGCCCCGCCGCGTCCAGCACGTCGCGGCCGGCCAGCCGGCCCAGCGCTTCGGCATCGGTGGCGATGCCGGTGCGCCGGGTCTCGTGCATCCGGCTGCCGTCCGGCGTCAGGATCATGCCGTGCAGGGTGACCGTGCCGTCCTCGGCCAGCACCGCATGGGCGGCGATCGGCGTGCGACAGGAGCCGTCGAGTTCGGCGAGGAAGGCCCGCTCGGCGGTCAGCGCCACGGTCGTCCGCGGGTCGGCGATCGCCGCGACGAGCCCGTGCACCCGTTCGTCGCCGATCCGGTTCTGGATGCAGATCGCCCCTTGGCCCGGCGCCGGCAGGAAGCGCTCGACCTCGAGGATTTCCGTCGCGACGTCCTGCATCGCCATGCGGTTGAGGCCGGCCAGCGCCAGCAGCGTCGCGTCCACCTGGCCCTCTTCCAGCTTGCGCAGCCGGCTCTGGACGTTACCCCGGAAGGTAATCACCTTCAGATCCGGGCGCATCCGCTTCAGGAGCGACTGGCGGCGCAGCGAGGCCGAGCCGATGGTTGCCCCGTGCGGCAGCTCGTCGATGGTCGCCGCCGTGCGGCCGATGAAGGCGTCGCGGACATCCTCGCGCGGCAGATAGGCGGAGACCTCCAGCCCCTCCGGCGAGGCGGTGGCCATGTCCTTGGACGAATGCGCCGCGATGTCGATGCGCCCGTCGATCAGCGCCGCCTCGATCTCCTTGGTGAACAGCCCCTTGCCGCCGACTTCCGACAGCGGCCGGTCGAGGATGCGGTCGCCGGTGGTCGAGATCACCTCGATCTCGAAGGCCTCCTCCGGCAGGTCGTGCGCCGCCATCAGGCGGGCGCGCACCTCGCTCGCCTGCGCCTTGGCAAGCTGGCTGCCGCGCGTGCCGATCCGGATGATGTCGCTGGCCATGGTCTGTCCCGTCAGTTCGCTTTGCATGTCGTCGGCTCGTTCATAGGGCGGCGGACCGCCCACCGGAACCGTCCGGCCCGGAATTTCGACCGCCGCCGACCGGTTCCGACCGGCGATCGACGGTGGCGGGACGCGCGCCGATCGCCTATGTCGGCAGCACGCCATTACCGCCCGGACCGAACGTGACGCCTGCCAATCCGCCCCGCCCCCTGATCCTCGGCATCGAGACGAGCTGCGACGAGACCGCCGCGTCGGTCCTCGAGCGCGACGATGCTGGCGCGCCGGTGATCCTGTCCAACGTGGTGCTGAGCCAGGTCGAGGAACATGCCGCCTTCGGCGGTGTCGTGCCGGAGATCGCCGCACGGGCCCATGTCGAGGCGTTGGACGGCATCGTGAAGGCGGCGATGGACGAGGCCGGCATCGGTTTCGACGAGCTGTCCGCCGTCGCGGCGACCACCGGCCCCGGCCTCGTTGGCGGCCTGATCGTCGGCGCCATGACCGGCAAGGCGATCGCCGCCGCGCGCCGGCTGCCCTTCCTGGCGATCAATCATCTCGAAGGCCACGCCCTGACGCCGCGCCTGACCGACCGCCTCGCCTATCCCTATCTCCTGCTGCTGGTTTCCGGCGGCCACAGCCAGATCGTGCTGGTGCGCGGGCTCGGCGCCTATGAGCGCTGGGGCACGACCATCGACGACGCGCTGGGCGAGGCCTTCGACAAGACCGCCAAGCTGCTGGGCCTGCCCAATCCCGGCGGGCCCCATGTCGAGCGGCGCGCGGCGGCGGGCGATCCGAAGCGCTTTGCCCTGCCCCGCCCGATGAAGGGCAATCCCCGGCTGGACTTCTCCTTTTCCGGCCTGAAGACGGCCCTGCGCATGGCGGCCCAGGCCGCCGCGCCGCTGTCGCCGGCCGATGTCGACGATCTGTGCGCCGGTTTCCAGGCCGCCGCCGCCGACAGCCTCGCCGACCGGGTCGGCCGCGCCCTGACGCAGTTCCGCGAGCGTTTTCCCGATCTCGCCGATCCGGTGCTGGCGGTGGCCGGCGGCGTTGCCGCCAACCGGGCGATCCGCACCGCGCTCGAGGCCCAGACCGCACAGACCGGCGTTCGGCTGGTCGCCCCGCCACTGGCGCTGTGCACTGACAACGCCGCGATGATCGCCTATGCCGGGCTGGAGCGTTTCGAGGCCGGCATGGTCGATGGCCTCGATGCGCCGGTGCGCTCGCGCTGGCCCCTGGACGGGGATTCGGCGCCGATGATCGGCTTCGGCCGACGGGGAGCCAAGGCATGAGCCACTTCGCCATCATCGGCGGCGGCGCCTGGGGCACGGCGCTGGGCTGCCTCTATGCCCGGGCCGGCCACGCGCCGCGGATCCTGGCCCGCGACGCCGGGACCGTCGCGGCGATCAACGAGAGCCGGCGCAACCCGCGCTATCTGCCCGACACGCCGCTGCCGGCGGGTTTGACCGCCACCACGGACTCGGCCGAAGCGCTTGCCGGCGCCCGCACCATCCTCTTCGTCGTGCCGGCCCAGAGCCTGCGCACCGTCGCCGCCGATCTCGCGCCGCACATTGCGGGCGACGCGCTGGCGATCCTCTGCTCCAAGGGCATCGAGCGCGAGACCGGTCGCTTCGCCACCGATGTTCTGGCCGAGGTGCTGCCGGGCCGCCCCCTCGCCGTCCTGTCCGGCCCGAGCTTTGCCGCCGACGTGGCGCGCGGCCTGCCCACTGCCGTGACCATTGCGGCCGAAACAGAAGAGACCGCCGACGCGGCCGCGCGGCGTCTGTCGACCGAGACCTTCCGCGGCTATGCCACCGCCGACATGCGCGGCGTCGAGGCGGGCGGCGCGTTGAAGAACGTCCTGGCGCTCGCCGCCGGCGCGGTCGCCGGCCGTGGCCGCGGCGCCTCCGCCCAGGCCGCCATCGGGACCCGCGGCTTCGTCGAGCTGCGCCGTCTGGGCGCCGCGCTCGGCGGCCGGCCCGACACGCTGATGGGCCTCTCCGGCCTCGGCGATCTGGTGCTGACCTGCTCCAGCGCCCAGTCGCGCAACTTCGCCTATGGCATGGCGCTCGGCCGCGGCGACGACCGCACCGGGCTGAAGCTCGCCGAGGGCGTGTTCACCGCCGAGATCGCCGCCCGCCTGGCGCAGGAGCACCGCATCGACGCGCCGATCATCGCCACCGTCGCCGCGATTCTCGCCGGCCAGCTCGACATCGACGCGGCGATCGAGGCCCTGCTCGCCCGCCCTTTGAAGCGGGAAACCGTTTGAACCCGCGGCACCGGGCTGTCGCCTGCGTGCCGTTTTTCTGACCCACCAGACAAGGATCACCCGATGCTCTTTGCCATTCTCTGCGACGATAAGCCGGACAGCCTGCAGCTGCGCCTCGACACCCGCGCCGACCATCTGGCGTTCCTGCACGGTCTCGGCGACGGGCTGAAATTCGCCGGACCGTTCCTTGGCCCCGACGACAAGCCCTGCGGCAGTCTGGTGGTGATCGAGGCGGACTCGCTGGAGGCGGCCAGGGCGACGGCGGCGAAGGATCCCTATGCGCTGGCCGGGCTCTTCGCCAAGGTCGATGTCCGCCCCTGGAACTGGGCCATCAAGAATCCGGCAGCGACGGCATGATCGAGGGCATGCGCTACTGGCTGTTCAAGTCCGAGCCGTTCAAATGGTCGTTCGACCATCAGAAGAAGGCCGGCGACAAGGGGCAGGAGTGGGACGGGGTCCGCAACTACCAGGCCCGCAACTTCATGCGCGAGATGAAGGTCGGCGATCGCGGCTTCTTCTACCATTCCAACGAGGGCAAGGCCGTCGTCGGCATCGTCGAGGTGATCGCCGAGGCCCATCCCGATTCCACCGCCAAGGACGGCAAGTGGGAGTGCGTGGACATCAAGGCGGTGATGGACGTGCCCAATCCGGTGACCCTCGATGCGGTGAAGGCCGAGCCAGCGCTCAAGGACATGGTGCTGGTCAACAATTCCCGCCTATCGGTGCAGCCGGTCGAACCGGACGAGTTCCGCACCGTCTGCGAGATGGGCGGGCTCGACCCCGCCAAGGCCATGGGCAAATAGCCGCAGCGACGGCGCATCGGCGCCATCGCGGGAACGGAGCCGCGCCATGAACATTCCCGGAACAACACAATCTTCGGAGACACGTCATGGATACTGCGAACGCCAAGGTCGACACCGGCTCGAACACCGAGAAGGACCCCGAAACCTGGACGACGGGCGGCGAGCCCATGACCGGGGCACAGGGGTCCTATCTCAAGACGCTTTGCGAGGAGACCGGCCACCCCTTCGACGAGACGCTGAGCAAGGCCGATGCGTCGATCCTCATCGACAAGCTGCGCGCCGAGAGCGATCGGGTGAAGAGCGAGGCCTGATCGGTTTCCGGCAGAAGAGTGCGGGCCGCTTTGGCGGCCCCCGCCCTTTCATCGCCTGTGCAGCCAAGCGTTCCGGCATGATGGATCGCATCGTCCCCGCCGACGCCGAGCGCTTCATCCGCGCCAACACGGCGATCCTAGCCCCACCCCATGTCCCGGAAATCCGGCTGCATCTGGCCGACGAGGCGCATGATCTGTGGCTGAAGACCGAGGCGGAACTGGACGCGATCGGCCTGCCGCCGCCCTTCTGGGCCTTTGCCTGGGCCGGCGGACAGGCGCTCGCCCGTCATGTCCTCGACCATCCCGAGATCGTCCGGGGCCGGCGCGTCGCCGATTTCGCGACCGGATCCGGCCTCGTCGCCATCGCCGCCGCGCGTGCCGGCGCGGCCGCCGTCACCGGCTACGACATCGACCCGTTCTGTGCCGCCGCGATCCGCCTCAACGCCGCCCTCAACGAGACACCGGTCGGATTCGAGGCGCGCGACATCATCGGTGAAATTCCGCAAGCCGACATCCTGCTTGCCGGCGACGTCTTCTTCGACTCGGACATGGCCAGGCGGATCGCGCCGTGGTTCGACCGGCTGAACGCCGAGGGCATCACCATTCTCGTCGGCGATCCGGGCCGGGCCTATCTGCCGGCCGATCGCGTCAGCCGGCTGGCGACCTACGAAGTGCCCGTCACCCGGGCCCTGGAGGACGCCGAAATCAAGCGCACCAATGTCTGGCGGTGGACGGGCGCCTGATCGACAGGCGTCCGTCCTTCGCATGATTCCCGGGCTGTCAGCGGCGGGAGATCGGGACCCGGCTCAGGCCGCAGCCTGCCGGCCCCGCTTGGTCAGCCGCACGGGGATCGACTTGGCGGCCGGCACATGGGCCCGCTTGGAATGGTGCCACAGCGGCAGAAGGGCGTTCAGCTCCGGGTAATAGCCGCCGCAATTGCCCTTCGGCATCGCCCAGGCATGGACCCGGTAATCCTCGACCTTGCGGACGATCCCGTCGTCGGTATGGGTCTGGACATCGACGCGGTCGTCGTTCCGAAGACCCAGCCGCTGCATGTCCTCCTCGTTCATCAGGATGACCATGCGGGTGCCGAACACCCCGCGCAGGCGGTCGTCATAGCCGTAGATCGTCGTGTTGAACTGATCGTTCGAGCGCAGGGTGATCAGCCGCAGGACATCGGCACTGGTCGTGTCGATGTCCGGGTCAACGTCGAAGGTGTCCGGGGTGAGGAAATTCGCCTTGCCCGATTCCGTGCGCCATTCGCGATAGGAGGCGCCGATGTCGCGGTGGAACCCGCCGGGCGTGCCCATGCGCTTGTTGAAGTCGCGGAAATCGGTCGGATAGGCCCGCTCGATCGCGTCGCGGACCTTGGCGTAGTCGCCGACCCATTCATCCCACGGCACGGTCGATTTGCCCGGCACCAGCGCCTTGGCGAGTTCGGCGACGATCTTGGGCTCCGACAGGAGCTCGCGCGAAGCCGGCTCGCGGTGGCCGAAGGAGGCATGGATGCAGGCGGTGGAATCCTCCATGGAAACCGTCTGCGGCCCGCTCGCCTGCGTGTCGCGCTCGATCCGGCCGATGCAGGGCAGGATGTAGTTGATCTCCGCCGTCAGCAGGTGATTGCGATTCAGCTTGGTGGATATCTGGACATTGAGGCGCATGCGCCGCCAGGCATCCTCCATCCGGGCCGTGTCGGGAATGGCGCGGGAGAAATTGCCGCCCAGCGCCACGAAGGCCTTCACCGATCCGTCGAGAATGCCCTCGCAGGTTCCGATCGTGTCGAGACCGTCCTCCTTGGGAACCGTGAAGCCGTAGAATTCCTCGAACTTCTCCACCGGGATCAGCTTCAGCTTCTCGGTGATGCCGACGGTGCGCTGGCCCTGCACGTTGGAATGGCCGCGGATCGGCGAGATGCCGGCGCCCGGCTTGCCCATCATGCCGCGCATCAGGAGGAGGTTGACCAGCATCTGCACGTTCTCGATGCCGTGCCGGTGCTGGGTGAGGCCCATGCCGTAATTGCCGATGACCTTCTCGGCCTTCGCATAGACCCGGCCGACATGTTCCAGCTCGTCCCGCGGCAGACCGGAGCAGCGCACGATCTCGTCCCAGTCCGCCTGCCGTACGAAGCGTTCGAACTCGTCGAAGCCGTGGCAATGCGTCTCGATGAAATCGACGTCGAGCACCCGCGGCCGGCCGGTCTCCCGGGCCGCATCGTCGAGGGCGAAGACCGCCTTGGCGATGCCGGTCATCGCCGCGATGTCGCCGCCGCCGCGCACCTGGTAATAGTCGCTCGACATCTTGGTCCCCTCGTCGGGGGACAGCATCTCGGTCGGCGACTGCGGGTTCTTGAAGCGCATCAGGCCGCGCTCCAGCACCGGATTGAAGGTGATCACCGGCGCCCCGCGCTTGCGCGCCTCCTGCACCCAGTGCAGCAGCCGCGGCGCATTGGTGCCGGTGTTGTGGCCGAAGAAGAACATCATGTCGCACTGGTCGAAATCGTCCAGCGTGACCGTCCCCACCGGCGAGCCGATCGATTCCGGCAGGCCGACCGACGTGGATTCGTGGCACATGTTGGAGCTATCGGGCAGGTTGTTGGACCCGTAGATCCGCGCCATCAGCTGCCACATATGCGAGGTCTCGAGCGCGGCGCGGCCCGAGACGTAGAACACCGCCGATTTCGGATCGATGGCGTTCAGCTCGGCCGCGATCTCGCGGAAGGCGTCCTCCCATTTCACCGGCACATACTGGTCGAGCGTGCGGTCGTAGCGCATCGGGGTCGTCAGCCGGCCCCGCTTCTCCAGATCGTGGTCCGTCCACTCCAGAAGCTCGCTCACCGTGTGTTTCGCGAAGAACTCGCGGTCGCAACGCTTCGGTGTCGTTTCCCAGATCGTCGCCTTGGCGCCGTTCTCGCAATATTCGAAGGTATGCGGCTCGGCCGGCTTGGCCCAGGAGCACGACACGCATTGATAGCCGTCGGCCTTGTTCTGCTTCTGCAGGGTCGCCCACAGGGTGGACGCCAGCATGCCCTCGTCCTTGGCGTGGGACAGGAGCGACTTGACCGAGCCCCAGCCGCCGGTCGGCTGGTCATATTGTTCGATGGTCGGATTGTCGGTGTTTTCGCTGCGTTCCATGTCCGTCTCCATGCAACCTGTCAGGAGCGCTCAGGAGCCACTCCCGGCAAACCGTAAGCCTGACGGGTCAACTCCGCAGGCTCGCACGCGGTTGCATGTGACGAATTGTCGGGGCCGCTGGAGAACGCTGCGCGTCAGCGCTGCACCACCAGCCTTGCGCCGCGCTTCAGATACGGCGCCAGCCGCAGCATGTCGGCCGGCGCTACCGCGACGCAGCCCTGCGTCGGTGGATAGCCGGGCTTGGCGACATGCAGGAAGATCGCGCTGCCGCGGCCCCGGCCGCGCTGCCGGATGTTCCAGTCGAGCACCACGACGAAATTGTAGAGCCGGTCGGCACGCGCCATTCGTTCGGCACTCGCCGGAAACGGCAGCCGCACATGGCGATTGTAGGCCGCGTGGTCGGGCGCATCGCACCATCCGTCCACATCGGCCCGGATCCGCCGGATCGGCAAAGGCGCGGCCGGGCGCGCCATCCGGCCCGGCCGGTGCCAGGCCGACAGCACGTCCATCGCGGCAACCGGCGTCGCGCCGTCGCCTTCGCGCTTGAAGATCGTCGTGCCCGAGCGGCCGAGCGCGCAGGGCAGGCGCAAAGGCCCGGCACACAGGATGCCGCGACGGGGATTGCCGGGCGCGCGCCGGACCATCAGCACCGGTTTTTTTGGAATCATTCGCAACTGACCATGACACGGCGGGAAAACCGCCTATGTCTATCACGAATTGTTACAGCCGCGAGCCGCTCCGTCGGGGCGACGGCAGAGAAAACCGGGCGACGATATCGCATGAGCGTACGCAGCATTCTCATCGTTGATGACGACACCGATCTTCGGCAGACCCTGGCCGACCAGCTCTCCCTCCACGAGGAGTTCACGGTCCTGCAGGAGCCCGACGCCACCAAGGGCATCAATGCCGCGCGGGCCGGGCTGATCGACCTCGTGGTGATGGATGTCGGCCTGCCCGACATGGACGGCCGCGAGGCGGTGAAGGTCCTGCGCAAGACCGGCTTCAAGGCGCCGATCATCATCCTGACCGGCCAGGACACCGACGCCGACACCATTCTCGGCCTCGAGGCGGGGGCGAACGACTACGTCACCAAGCCGTTCCGCTTCGCCGTGCTCCTGGCCCGCATCCGGGCCCAGCTGCGCCAGCACGAGAACAGCGAGGACGCCACCTTCCAGGTCGGCCCCTACATCTTCAAGCCCAGCCAGAAGGTGCTTCTCGACGACAAGGGCGGCAAGATCCGCCTGACCGAGAAGGAGACGGCGATCATCCGCTATCTCTACCGCGCCGACCGCCGGGTGATCACCCGCGACGTGCTGCTGGAAGAGGTCTGGGGCTACAATTCCGGCGTCACCACCCACACGCTGGAAACCCACGTGTACCGGCTGCGCCAGAAGATCGAGGCGGACCCGTCCAGTGCGCGGATCCTGATCACCGAATCCGGCGGCTACAAGCTCGTCCCCTGATGCCTCCAAGCCCCGGAAAGCTGCGGATGAGCGTCGCCGGCCGGGCGGAAGCGGCAGGTCGTGAGTTTCCATCAATTCGCCGCTCCCGTATAACCATTCGCTAACGCTCCCATGGCGGGGAAACAGGTCCGGCTGCGCCGGGCAACGAAACGACGGGCAGCCAGAGCTGCGACGGTGCTGGTCAACGGGCCGCCGCGAACCCGGCAGGAGATCGGTGCGCCGACCAGATGAGTCTCGAAAGCGACATCGCCGTCCTGCGCAACGTGCCCCTGTTCGAGGATCTGCATGCCGACCAGTTGCGGCTGCTGGCCTTTGGCGCCGAGCGTCGGCGGCTGCACCGCGACGAGTTCGTGTTCCGCGAGGATGCCCGCTCCGATGCCGGTCTGGTCATCGTCTCGGGCGAGATCGCGCTCCTGCGGGGCCGGCCGGAGCGCCAGATCGTCGTCGGCACCTACGGCCCCGGCACGCTTCTGGGTGAAATGGCGCTGATCACCGAGACCCGGCGCCCGACCAGCGCCCGCACGCTGACCGACTGCGAACTGATCCGCATCACCCGGCCGCTGTTCCGGCGCATGCTGGAAGAGTATCCCGACTACGCCGCCGGCCTGCACGCCAAGCTGAAGGCCCGGCTTGCAGAAATGACCGGCGACATCCTCGCCATGGAACACCGCTTCACCAGCTGAAACCGGGCCGCGCCCTTGAGAGGGCGCCCCCGGTCTTCAGGCGATGTCGAAGCTCGCCAGCACCGGGACGTGGTCGGAGGGCCGCTCCCAGCTGCGTGCGGCGCTCATCACGTCGATCGCGGTCAGGGCCGGCGCGAGATCCTGCGATCCCCAGATATGGTCGAGGCGCCGGCCGCGATTGGACGCCGCCCAGTCCTTGGAACGGTAGCTCCACCAGGTGAACAACTGCTCGTCCATCGGCACGTGATGGCGCATCAGGTCCGTCCAGCGCCCGTCGGCCTGCGCCCGCAGCAGCCCCTCGCATTCGATCGGCGTATGCGACACCACCTTCAGAAGCTGCTTGTGCGACCAGACGTCGGTCTCGAAGGGGGCGATGTTAAGATCGCCGACAAGCAGCGAGGAGACGCCCGGCTCCGCTTCGGCGCTGATCAGCCGCATCTCCTCGATGAAGTCGAGCTTGTGCTTGAACTTGACGTTGACCTCCGGATTCGGCTCGTCCCCCCCCGCCGGCACATAGAAATTGTGCACCCGCAGCCGCCGCCCGCCGATGCTCAGCCGCGTCGACAGATGGCGTGCATCGCCGATCTGGCAGAAATCCTGGCGCACGATGTCGTCGAAGGGCTGCTTCGAGACCGTGGCGACGCCGTGATAGCCCTTCTGGCCATGGATCGCGATGTGCTCGTAACCGAGCGCCTTGAAGGCCTTTTCCGGAAACTGGTCGTTCGGACACTTGGTCTCCTGCAGGCACAGGATATCCGGCTGTCGCTCTTCCAGGAGCCGCTGCACCAGGGGCATGCGCAGGCGCACCGAATTGATGTTCCAGGTCGCGATGGTGAAGGGCATGGGCAGTTCCGGCGAAAACACGATGGGGCTCCCGCTTAGGCGGCCTGCCGGCACCGTTCAAGTCTTGCCCGCTCACGCAACCGGCGCCGCACGAGGCGGCGCCGATCCGGTTCGGTATGGCGAAGGAGCCGACGGCCGGTCAGCGGACCTGCTGGACGACCTTGCAGAGCGCCACGAGACCCTGATCGAAGGCGTTCGGATCGGCCATGATGCCGGCGCAGCGGCGCACCATCGCCGTCTGCTCCGACCGCGACATGCCCTCGAAGGCCGCATAATAGCGCGCATCCTCTCCGTCGAAGCCCTGCGCGGTGCCCGGATTGGGCATCTGCGGGCTGGTCGGCGCGGGCACGATAGTGCCGCCCGGCTGTTGCGGCGTGCCGCCGAGGGAGACGCGGCCATTCGTGTCGATGCCGTTCTGGCCGCCAAGGGAGGCCGACACGCCCACATCGGCGCCGCTGCCGCCGCCGAACGACGCTCCGACACCGGCACTCACGCCATTGTTGCCGCCAACCGAGGCCCCGACACCGGCGTTCACGCCATTGCCGCCACCGATGGATGCACCGGCCCCCGCGTTGACGCCGCTGCTGCCACCGACCGAAGCCCCGGCGCCTGCGTTGACGCCGCTTCCACCGCCGACCGACGCGCCGGCGCCCGCACCGACACCGCCGCCGTCATGGCCTCCGGCCGAAGCGCCAGCCCCGGCACTGATGCCGCCGCCACCGACCGACGCGCCCACGCCGGCACTGACCCCGCCGACGGAGGCGCCGACGCCCGCGCCGATCTGCGCCAGTGCGGGCGACGCCACCGCAAGCGCCGATCCGGCAAGAAGAGTATAAAGGATGATCCGAGGGTTTGCTGCACTCATGACTGCCTCCTTTTCTCGTGACTGCCGAACAGCAGTCGTCGAGCGGTTAAGCCAGTCGGTGGCCGGATCGTTTCAGGCCACCCGTCTTGCGTTAATCTTTTGATTAACACCGGGTAACCATGAAAAACCTGTTTCGAGGAAGATATTGCGCTGCGATACGCAGCGCCATGCCGGTCTCGGCGCGGATCGTGCCCGCGGCCGCCGAAGCGGGAACCGCCGAAGCGCCGCAGGGCTAGGCTTGCCAGCCCCGCGACGCGGACCGCGTCAGTTGCCGGTCTGGCCCTGGGCGATCGCGGTATAGGGGATCTTGAACGTCGATTCGGCGATGTCGCCGCCATGCTTGACGTTGTAGATCATCACCGTGGTGTCCTTGCCCTGCTGGTCGCGGATCGTCCACTGCTTCAGCTCGTAGCTCTTCGGGTCGAACATCAGCGTGATGCGCGAATTGCCGAAGATCGAGCTGTCGCCCATGACGATCGTCGTCAGGTCCGGCTCTTCCTTGACGCTCTGGATATTCGCTTGGGAGAGGTCGATCCGCCGGTCGAGCAGGAGCTTCAGCGGCGTCTTCGACAGGGGATAGGTGTCCCAGGTGTTCAGCTTCTTGTTGTTGATCGCCACGGTGGAGCCGTCGGCGATCACCCGCAGCGGCTGTTGGGTGTAGTCGAAGCGCACCTTGCCGGGCTTCTCGATATAGAACTTGCCCTCGGTCTGCCGGCCGTTCGGATCGAACTGCACGAAATCGCCGTGCATCGAGGGGATGCCGGCGAAATGATCGGCGATCTGCTGGGCACCGGCCTGCGCCGCGGCAGGACCGGCCGCCATCGGACCGCAGACCGCGGCGACGGCAATCGTCGCAGCCAGGGCGCGGGTCGTGGCGAAGCGGGAGATGATGTCGAATGTCTTGGCCATGGTGATGGATACTTCCCTTGTTCCGAAGTCCGCCCTTCGTCTCATGCGGGGGATATAGGGCCCCGGAGCCGTTTCGGCGCGGGGGGCCCTTCCTTGGACGTCAGTCTGGGGGAGCAATGGGGCGCGCGTGCGGCGCACGCGCCTTGTTTCGCGCGCCCTTTCGCGATCACATGCGGTCGTCTTCGGTCGGCACCAGGATCTCGCGCTTGCCGGCATGGTTGGCCGCGCCGACGACACCCTCGCGCTCCATCCGCTCGATGATCGAGGCGGCGCGGTTGTAGCCGATCGACAGGCGCCGCTGGACGTAGGAGGTCGAGGCCTTGCCGTCGCGCAGGACGATCGCCACCGCCTGGTCGTAGAGGTCGGCGCCCTCGTCCGGCTCGCCGCCGCTCGAACCGCCGCCCGAGCCGCTGTCGCCGCCATCTTCCTCGTCCTCCTCAAGGATCGAATCGAGATAGTCCGGCACGCCCTGGCTCTTCAGGTGATTGACGATGTCCTCCACCTCGGCGTCGTCGACGAACGGGCCGTGGACGCGCTGGGTGCGGCCGCCGCCGGCCATGAACAGCATGTCGCCCATGCCCAGGAGCTGCTCGGCACCCTGCTCCTGCAGGATGGTGCGCGAGTCGATCTTCGACGTCACCTGGAAGGAGATACGGGTCGGGAAGTTGGCCTTGATCGTGCCGGTGATCACGTCGACCGACGGGCGCTGGGTCGCCATGATGACGTGGATGCCGGCGGCGCGGGCCATCTGCGCGAGGCGCTGCACCGTGCCCTCGATGTCCTTGCCCGCGACCATCATCAGGTCGGCCATCTCGTCGATGATGACGACGATGTAGGGCAGCGGCGACAGGTCGAATTCCTCGGTCTCGAAGATCGGCTCGCCGGTCTCGCGGTCGAAGCCGGTCTGGACCGTGCGCGAGATCGTCTCGCCCTTCTCCATGGCGGCCTTCACCCGGGCATTGAAGCCGTCGATGTTGCGCACACCGACCTTGGACATCTTGCGATAGCGGTCCTCCATCTCGCGGACGGTCCACTTCAGCGCGACAACGGCCTTCTTCGGGTCGGTGACCACCGGGGCCAAGAGATGCGGGATGCCGTCATAGATCGACAGTTCCAGCATCTTCGGGTCGATCATGATCAGGCGGCACTCGGCCGGGGTCATCCGGTAGAGCAGCGACAGGATCATGGTGTTGATCGACACCGACTTGCCCGAACCGGTGGTACCGGCAACCAGCAGATGCGGCATCTTGGCGAGGTCGGCGATCACCGGCTCGCCGCCGATGGTCTTGCCCAGCGCCAGCGGCAGCTTGGCCTTGTTCTGGATGAACGCGTCGGAGCCGATCATCTCGCGGAAATAGACCGTGTCGCGGCGCTGGTTCGGCAGTTCGATGCCGATGGCGTTCTTGCCCGGAATGACGGCGACGCGGGCGGCGATGGCGCTCATCGAGCGGGCGATGTCGTCCGACAGGCCGATGACGCGCGACGACTTGATGCCGGGTGCCGGCTCCAGTTCGTAGAGGGTGACGACCGGGCCCGGACGGACCTCGATGATCTCGCCCTTGACGCCGAAATCCTCCAGCACGCCTTCGAGCAGGCGGGCATTCTCCTGCAGCGCCTCGGGCGACAGCGAGCTGTCGCGGCTGCGCGGCTTGGGCGGCGTCAGAAATTCGATCGACGGCAGCTCGAAGCGCACCGGATCGGCGACCGTGGTGACCGGCTTCAGGGCCGTGGCGCGACCGGAGCCGGTGCGCAGGCGCTGCTGTTCGGCGGTGACGGTGGCCTGCGGCACGACGCGCACGCCGGCATCGGGCTGCGGCGCGGCGGCGCGCTGCGGCGGACGGGCAGGTGCGCCCTGCCCTTCGGCGCGGCCCCGCGGCTCGCTGCGCGGCGCTTCGGCGACCGGCGCCTTGCGGCCCGGGAAGGCGACGATGTTGCCGGCCAGAAGCCCGCGCCAGCCGCCGTTCTCCTCGGGGATCGGTGCGGCGTTGGGCGACACGCGGTCGGCGGGGCCGACCACCATCGCATCGTCGTTGAGGGCCGGCTGCGGCTCGTCGAAGCTGCCGTCATAGGCCGCCTGCTCGTCGCCATAGGGCACGTCATCCTGCCAGTTGCCGGCATCGGTCATGCCGTCATCCTCGGGATAATCCGCCATCGGGTCGTGATAGCCGGCGCCGGTCTCGGCCTGCGCGGCGACGCGGATCTCGCGCCCGGTCTGCATCTGCGGCTGCTGCGCAGCCTGCGGCGTCGCGAAATCGTCGTCCTGCCAGTCGTCGAAGCGGTCGCCGAATTCTGCCGGCTCGCGCGCCGCGCGCCGGGCTTCGAGGTGACGCTGCACCGAAGAACGGACCGAATAGGCGGTATGGGCCAGTGCGCCGATGGCCAGCGCCACGCGGCTTTCGCCGGCCTCCTCGTCCTCGTCCTCGACGGGACGGCGGCGAGTGTCGGCCACGGGCCTGGCGCGGTTGCGATCGATCAGCCCGGCGCCGTTGAGGAACAGCCAGCCGGCCGGCGCGGCGATCATCACCGCGAAGACGAAGCCGAGAAAGCCGCTCGGATAGGCGCCGGTGGCCAGCGCCGGGAATTTCAGGACGATGTCGCCGGCCACGCCCCCAAGCCCGATCGGCAGCGGCCAGCCGGCCGGGGCCGGCAGGCAGCCGAGGGCCGCAGAGGCCAGAACGATCCCGGCCAGCGCGTACCAGGCGCGGCGCCAGATATGATCGACGGACAGACCGGACAGGAACAGAAGGCCCCAGATGGCCGGCAGCGCGACGAGCAGCGCCGCGCCCAGGCCAAAGATTTGCATGGCGAGATCGGCGACCACGGCGCCGGCCGGGCCGGCCCAGTTCTCGACCATGTTCTGGTTCGACTGGCTCAGCGACGGATCGCTGACCGTCCAGGTGGCGCAGGCAACGCCCAAATAGGCCGCCAGGCCGATCAGACCTGCCGCGCCGCAGAGTTCGCCCTGCCGTCGGATGAAGGAAGTTTGGCTGTCGCCACTCGCCGTCGATGCCATCGTGTCCTGCCTGTCTCGTCGTGGCGGACCGGCCCGAAGCGGCGGGTCCACTGCTTGCGCGGAGAGTAGGCGCGGCTGGTTAAGACCCGTTTAAGCTTAAGAGGAAGTTGCGGCGGCCGCGACAAAGCCCGCAGGAACCGCCTCCGGCTTGCCACGGCCCGCCTCGCCTCCCATGTCGCGGCCGAAAGAGACAGACGGAGCCAGGAGATGGACATTCGCCACGAGAACCACGGCGGCAAGGGCCGCTTTTCGACGCCAGGCGGCGAGTCGGAGCTGACCTATACGATGGCCGGCGACACGACGGCGATCTTCGAGCACACCTATGTGCCGGCCAGCGAACGCGGCCAGGGCATCGCGGCCAAACTGCTGGCCGCGGCGGTCGACTGGGCCCGCGGAGCGGGCCTCACCGTGGTGCCGCAATGCTCCTACGTTCAGGCGCAGTTCCGCCGCCATTCCGAATACCGCGAGCTTCTCTAGGGCCCGGCGCCGACCGCCTCCCCTTGCAAACGCCAACGGGGACAGGCTTGCGCCCGTCCCCGTCGAGTCAGCCTTGGGAGGATGGCTTACGAGTGGTAGGCGACCTCGCCGTGATAGGAGAGATCGAGGCCCTGGCGCTCGGCCTCGGCGGTCGGCCGCAGCCCGACGGCCATGTCGACGAGCTTGAACAGGATCGCCGAGATGACGCCGCACCACACGATGGTGACGAGGACCGCCCAGATCTGGATCATGGTCTGCCCGGCGATGGAGAAGTCCGCATCGCCCGTGCCGCCCAGCCAGGGCGCGGTGAAGATGCCGGTGCCAATGGCGCCAACGATGCCGCCGACACCGTGAATGCCGAAGACGTCGAGGCTGTCGTCATAGCCGAACTTGTTTTTCACAACATCGACGAAGAAGTAGCAGATGCCGCTGGAGATGGCGCCGAGCACGATGGCGCCGACCGGCCCGACCGTGCCGCAGGCCGGGGTCACCGCGACGAGGCCGGCGACGATGCCGGAGGCGGCGCCCAGCATCGAGGCCTTGCCGCGCATCATCGTCTCGATCACGCACCAGGCGACCAGCGCGCCGGCGGTGGCGGTGAAGGTGTTCAGCATGGCCAGCACCGCGCCGCCGGTCGCCTCGAGATTCGAGCCGGCGTTGAAGCCGAACCAGCCGACCCACAGGATCGAGGCGCCGACCATGGTCAACGTCATCGAGTGCGGAGCCATCATGTCGCGGCCGAAGCCGGCGCGCTTGCCGACGAACAGGCAGCCCACCAGCGCCGCGATGCCGGCATTGATGTGGACGACGGTGCCGCCGGCGAAATCGAGCGCACCCCAGTTGAAGATCAGGCCCGAGCCGTCCCACACCATGTGGGCGATCGGGAAATAGACCAGCGTCACCCAGAGCACGGTGAACAGCATCACCGCCGAGAACTTGATGCGCTCGGCGAAGGCCCCGACGATCAGGGCGGGCGTGATCACCGCGAAGGTCATCTGGAAGGCGATGAACAGATATTCCGGCAGCGCGACCCCGTCGGTGAAGGTGGCGGCGGTGGAATCGACGGTCACCCCGGCGAGGAACAGCTTGCCGAAGCCGCCCCAGTAAGGGCTGGTGCCGCCGCCGAATGCCATGGAGTAGCCGTAGACCACCCAGATGATCATCACGACGCCGGCGATGACGGTGCACTGCATGAGCACCGACAGCATGTTCTTGGCCCGCACCAGCCCGCCATAGAACAGCGCCAGGCCCGGCAGCGTCATGAACAGGACGAGCAACGTCGCGGTCATCATCCAGGCAACGTCGCCCTTCTCGACGACGGGCGCCGCCGCCGCAGCCGCATCGGCCACCGCGGCCTCCTGGGCCAGCGCCGGACAGGCAAGCGCCGCGGCAAGGCCGAGGCCTGCGGCGAGAGCCGGCAGAGGGCGTTTCAGACGGGAAGTGGTGACCATGTCGCTCTTCTTTCCAGTGCGCCCTCGAAGGGGCCGGAGAGGAAGCGTCGCGGCGCTCCCGCGGGCAGACAATCAAAAGCCGTGCCATATCCCGAAGCAGCGCGCAGCGCCTTAAAACTGGCCGATCTGACGCCATTTCCGCCGCTGCGGCCGCGCAAACTGCCTGTTTCGCGCCCAGAGTGACGCTTTGTTAGGCATACCGGTCACGCGTTCGGCATCGGCGCCCGAACGTGAAAAGGGGGCCCCAAGGGCCCCCTTCTCGCATCGTTCGGCAGGTTCGGATCAGGCGCGGCCGACCGAGAACTCCGGATAGGCTTCCACGCCCACCTCGGTTCGATCGAGGCCGAGGGCCTCTTCCTCCTCGCTGACCCGGATGCCCATCACCGCCTTCAGGATCGCCCAGACCACCAGGCTGACGACGAAGGTGAAGACACCGTAGGCGAGAACGCCGATCAGCTGCACGCTGAAGCTCGTCTCCGCATTGGTCAGCGGCACGGCCATCGTGCCCCAGATACCGGCGAGGAGATGGACCGGGATCGCACCTACCACGTCGTCGATCTTCAGCTTGTCCAGCAGCGGCACCGCGAAGACCACGATCACGCCACCGACGGCACCGATCAGGATCGCCGACAGGGGCGACGGCTGCAGCGGCTCCGCCGTGATCGAGACCAGACCCGCCAGGGCGCCGTTCAGCACCATGGTCACGTCGACCCGCTTGTAGATGACCTGCAGCAGGATCAGCGTGGCGACCACGCCGCCGGCCGCGGCCAGGTTGGTGTTTGCGAAGATGCGCGACACGTCCGACACGTCGTTGATCGTGCCCATGGCGAGCTGCGATGCACCGTTGAAGCCGAACCAGCCGAGCCACAGGATGAACGTGCCCAGCGTGGCGAGCGGGATCGACGAACCCGGCATGGCGACGCCGCGACCGTCAGCGGTGAAGCGGCCTTTGCGTGCGCCCAGGAGCAGCGCGCCCGCCAGTGCAGCCCAGCCACCGACCGAATGGACGAGGGTGGAACCGGCGAAGTCGGAGAAGCCCATCACCGACAGCCAGCCGGCGCCCCACTGCCAGGAACCGGCGATCGGGTAGATGAAGCCGGTCAGGATGACCGTGAAGGCGAGGAACGGCCACAGCTTGATGCGCTCGGCCAGCGTGCCCGAGACGATCGAGGCAGCGGTGGCCACGAAGACCATCTGGAAGAACCAGTCGGAGGCCGTCGAATAGCCGGTGGCGAGGTTGTTGCCGCCCACAGCGTCGAAGCTGTAGGTGCCGAAGGAGCCGAAATAGCCGCCGTCGACGCCGGTGTACATGAGGTTGTAGCCGACGATCCAGTACATGATGCCGGCGATGGAATAGAGCGCGATGTTCTTCAGGCACTGCATCGACACGTTCTTGGAACGCACGAGGCCGGCCTCGAGCATGGCGAAGCCCGCCGCCATCCACATCACCAGGAAGCCGCCCACGAGGAACAGCAGGGTGTTGAAGATGTAGGCGACGTTCGGCTCGGTCGCATAGGCGACGGCTGCCGCGGCAGCGTCGGAGCCCTGGCCCGCGGCTTCGGCTGCCGCTGGCGCGGCGTCCTGGGCGAAGGCGGCGGTGGCCGCCAGGCCGGTCAGCGTGCCGGCGACGAATAGGAGTTTCGTGAACTTCATGGTCCGGTCGCTTCCTCTCACAGTGCGTTGACGTCGACTTCGCCGGTCCGGATGCGGACCGCCTGGTCGATGCCGAAGACGAAGATCTTGCCGTCGCCGATCTGGCCGGTCTTGGCGGCGGTCTGGATCGCCTCCACCGTGCGGTCGACCAGATCGACCGCGACCGCGACCTCGATTTTCAGCTTGGGCAGGAAGCTCACCGCGTATTCCGTGCCGCGGTAGATCTCGGTGTGGCCCTTCTGGCGCCCGTAACCCTTGACCTCGGTGACCGTCAGCCCCTGGACGCCTATGCCGGTCAGTGCTTCGCGCACCTCGTCCAGCTTGAATGGCTTGATGATCGCCATCACGATTTTCATGTTCACCTCGAACCTTGGGCGGCTGGGAGCACCGCCGAGTTGAGCCAGCGAATGCCGGGAGCGTCATGCGCCCGACGGTTGACTGACTCAGAGGAAAACAAGGTCCGTGCCAAACGGGCCGAACAACCGCCAATCAGGCGATTTTTCTGGCCGGGGCCCTCGGGCGCCACTTTTTCAGGCACCCGGCATCAGGCCGATCTGCATATTTTATGTGCAGATCGGGTTGTCGTGGTGGTTTTCTAGGCGCCTCGGCGCGGCCGGATCAGTCCTTCCTGGGCGACCGAGGCGGTCAGGACGCCGTCGGCGGAATAGAGCGAGCCGCGGGTCAGGCCGCGGGCGCCGGAGGAGGACGGACTGTCCTGGGCGTAGAGCAGCCAGTCGGAAACCCGCACCGGCCGATGGAACCACATGGCGTGGTCGAGGCTGGCGGCCTGGATGCGCTTGTCGAACACCGACAGGCCGTGGGCGAAGAGCGAGGTGTCGAGCAGCGTCATGTCCGACAGATAGGCCAGCACCGCCGCGTTCAGCGCCCGGTCGTCGCCGATCTCGCCCGGGCAGCGCACCCAGACCCGCTGCACCGGCTCCAGCTTGTCCGTCGTCAGATAGTGGTCGAAGGAGATCGGCCGGAACTCGATCGGCCGCGGCCGCTCCCAGTAGCGCCGCACCGCTTCGGGCGCCCGCTTCAGGATCGTCTGGTTCAGATCCTCGCCATGCGGCACCTCGTCCGGTCCCGGCACGTCCGGCATCGTCGCCTGGTGGTCCAGCCCCTCCTCGTCCTTCTGGAAGGAGGCCGACAGCGAGAAGATCGCGTGGCCGTGCTGGATGGCGACGACCCGGCGGGTAGTGAAGGAGCCACCGTCGCGGATCCGGTCGACGTCGTAGATGATCGGGGTGGCGGGGTCGCCGGGCCGCATGAAGTAGGAATGCAGCGAATGGCAGAAGCGGTCGGCCGGCACCGTGCGCTGCGCGGCGACAAGCGCCTGGGCGATCACCTGGCCGCCGAAGACCCGCTGCCAGCTCTGGTCCGGACTGGTGCCACGGAAGAGATTCTCCTCGATCCGCTCCAGGTCGAGGGTCTCGAGGAGCTTTTCAACGGCCTCTGTCATCCTAGATTCACTCCGGTACGCGGACAGATCGCCGCCGTTCGCCTGACCCGGCGTTGCACCACAAACCGGCAGATGGTCAACCGGTTTCGGACCGAATCTGCCCCGCCGCCCTCGCGCGTGCGCGATATCAGGAGCCTTGCATGTCCGACGACACCCTTGCCGATACCACGCCCGAGCACGCCGACATCGTGGTCGCCGGCGCCGGCTATGTCGGCCTGACGACGGCGGTGGCGATCGCGGATGCCGCGCCGTCGCTGAAGATCGTCCTCGTCGACGCCGCGCCCGAGGGCGTCTGGCAGCGCGACGGCCGTGCCTCGGCCGTGGCCGCCGCCGCCATCCGCATGCTGGAGCAGCTCGGCATCTGGCAGGAGGTCGCCGACGAGGCCCAGCCGATCACCGAGATGATCGTCACCGATTCCCGCACCTCCGATCCGGTGCGGCCGGTCTTCCTGACCTTCGGCGGCGAGGCGCGTCCGGGCGAGCCCTTCGCTCACATGCTGCCCAACGTCGCTCTCAACGGCGCCTTGCGCAAACGTGCCGACGCCCTCGGCATCCAGATCCGCGCGGCCACCGCGGTGTCCGGCATCGACCAGAAGCCGGCCTCGATCCGCGTCAAGCTCGCCTCCGGCGGCGCCATCGAGGCGCGACTTCTCGTCGCCTGCGACGGCGTGCGCTCGGCAATCCGCGACATGGCCGGCATCGGCACCGTCCACTGGGATTACGGCCAGTCCGGCATCGTCGCGACCGTTGCCCACGAGCGGCCCCATCATGGCCGCGCCGAGGAGCATTTCCTCCCCTCCGGTCCCTTCGCCATACTGCCGCTGAAGGGCAACCGTTCGTCGCTGGTCTGGACCGAGCCGACCCGCGAGGCCGACCGCCTCGTCGCCTCCGACGACATGATGTTCGAGCTGGAGCTGGAGCAGCGCTTCGGCCACAAGCTGGGCGCCCTGACCGTCGAAGGCGGCCGCCGCGCCTTTCCGCTCGGCCTGACGCTCGCCCGCGACTTCGTGCGGCCGCGCATCGCGCTGGCCGGCGATGCGGCCCATGGCATCCATCCGATCGCCGGGCAGGGCCTCAATCTCGGCTTCAAGGACGCCGCGGCGCTGGCCGAGACCGTCGTCGAAGCCGCCCGCCTCGGGCTCGACATCGGCGCCCTCGACACCTTGCAGACCTACCAGCGCTGGCGGCGCTTCGACACCGTGCAGATGGGCATCACCACCGACGTCCTGAACCGGCTGTTTTCCAACGACAACGGCCTGTTGCGCGCGGCGCGCAGCTTCGGCCTGTCGCTGGTCGACCGCACTCCGCGGCTGAAGGATTTCTTCATCGGCCAGGCCGCCGGCCTGCATTCCGGGGCCTCGCCGCGGCTCCTCCAGGGCGAGGCCATCTGAGGGCTCCGCCGCGGCAGAACGGCACGATTTCGGGGCGTCTGGAACGATTCTATCGCCCCGCACGCCCCCGGCAGCAAATTCTTTCCCGCCTTGCCGCTGCTCGGCAATGCCCGCCGCCGATCCCCGGATCGAATACGCCTATGTAGGGTCAACGCGACGTGGCCTTTTGCGGCCGATGGCAGGGAGCAACCGACATGGCGAAGGATCACCGCGCCGGATCGAAGGTCAGGGGCGACAAGCTGCCGGCGATCGTGATGGCCAATCACCTTCTGGAAGGCGACGTCGTCTTCCTCGCCGACAGCGGCTGGACGCTCGACCCGTCCAAGGCCCGCGTCGCCTATGACGCCGAGACGGCCGACGCCATGGAAGCCGAGGGCAAGGCGGCGCTCGCCGCCAACATGGTGGTCGATCCCTATCTCGTTCCCGTCGACATCGAGGGGTCCGGCCTGCCGGTCGCCCGGCATTTCCGCGACGCCATGCGCCAGAAGGGTCCGTCGATCCATCCGGACATGGGCAAGCAGGCCGAATACGAGACGCCCGCCTGAGCCGCGCATCGGCGCGACAGGGGATGGCAGCCGGCCGGACCGGCGCCGAGACGAGCTTGAAGAGGACACAGCATGTATCGCTATGACGAGTTCGACGAGGAGTTCGTGCGCGAACGCGTGGCCCAGTTCCGTGGTCAGGTGGCCCGGCGGCTGGACGGCTCGCTCTCGGAAGACGAGTTCAAGCCGCTGCGGCTGAAGAACGGCCTCTATCTCCAGCTCCACGCCTACATGCTGCGCATCGCCGTGCCCTACGGCACGCTGAGCTCAAAGCAGCTGCGCCAGCTCGCCGACATCGCCGAGACCTACGACAAGGGCTACGGCCACTTCACCACGCGCCAGAACCTGCAGTTCAACTGGCCGAAGCTGAAGGACGTGCCGGCGATCCTCGACATGCTCGCCGATGTCGAGATGCACTGCATCCAGACGTCCGGCAACTGCATCCGCAACGTCACCGCCGACCAGTTCGCCGGTGTCGCCGCCGACGAGGTGGAGGATCCGCGCCCGACCGCCGAGCTGATCCGCCAGTGGTCGAGCCTGCATCCCGAATTCACCTGGCTGCCGCGCAAGTTCAAGATCGCCGTCACCGGCGCCGAGCACGACCGCGCCGCGATCATGGTCCACGATGTCGGGCTGAAGATGAAGCGCGGCCCTTCCGGCGAGCCCGGCTACGAGGTCGTCGTGGGCGGCGGTCTCGGCCGCACGCCGATGATCGGCAAGATCGTTCGCGACTTCATTCCGCGCGACGAGCTGCTCGCCTATCTCGAAGCGATCATGCGGGTCTACAATTCCGAGGGCCGGCGCGACAACAAGTTCAAGGCGCGGGTGAAGATCCTCGTCCACGAGACCGGCGAGGAGGAATTCCGCCGCCGCGTCGAGGCCGAATACGCCCAGCTCGACGGGCCGACGATCAACGCGCCCGAGGACGAGGTCGCGCGCATCGCCGCCTATTTCGCGCCCCCGGCCTACGAGACCCTGCCGGACACGTCCGAGACGCTGGAGGCCGCACGCCGTGCCGATCCGGGCCTCGACCATTTCGTCACGCAGAACGGCTTTGCCCACAAGCAGCCGGGCTACATCGCGCTCACCATCTCGCTGAAGGCCATCGGCGAGGTGCCGGGCGACATGTCGGCCGAGCAGATGCGCGTCTTCGCCGACATCGCCGAGCGCCATTCCCTGTCCGAGCTGCGCGTCACCCATTCGCAGAACCTCGTCCTTCCCTATGTGAAGAAGGACGACGTGCCGGCGGTCTATGCGGCGCTGAAGGCGGCGGGCCTGGCGACGGCCAATGCCGGTCTCGTCACCGACATCATCGCCTGCCCCGGCCTCGACTATTGCGCGCTGGCCACGGCGAAATCGATCCCGATCGCCCAGGAGATCGCCCGGACGTTCCAGGACGAGGACCGCCAGCGCGACATCGGCCCGCTGCCGATCAAGATCTCCGGCTGCATCAATGCCTGCGGCCACCACCATGTCGGTGCCATCGGCATTCTCGGCCTCGAAAAGGCCGGCAAGGAGAACTACCAGATCACCGTCGGCGGCGACGCCACGGAGAACGCCGCCCTTGGCGAGCGCCTCGGCCCCGGCATCGACGCCGAGGACGTACCGGGCGCGATCGAGAGCATCGTGCAGGTCTATCTCGGCGAACGCCGGGAGGGCGAGGAGTTCATCCAGACCGTGCGCCGCGCCGGGCTGGAGCCGTTCAAGGCCGGCTTCACCGCCTATATCGCTTCGCGCCAGGCCGCGACGGAGGCAGCCGAATGACCCTGATCCGCGAGACCGGCGAGACGTCGGACCATTATCGCCGCGTCGACAGCATCGAGGCCCTCGGCACGGACGGGGCGCTGATCGTGCCGCTGGCCCTGGCAGAGGCGGCGAAGGACCAGCTCGCCGGCCGCCGCTTCGGCCTGTCGGTGCCCAACAACGCCGCGGTGGAAGACATCGCGCCGCTGCTGGCGGATGTCGACCTGGTCGTGGTCGAGTTCCCGGCCTTTTCCGATGGCCGCGGCTTCTCGCTGGCCAAGCGCCTGCGCCGGGCCGGCTTCGAAGGCACGCTGCGCGCTTCGGGCCCGCTCATCGCCGACCAGTTCGCCGATGCGCTGGCCTGCGGCTTCGACGAGGTCGAGCTGCCCGAGACCATGGCCAACCGCCAGCCCGTCCAGCAGTGGATGGAGGCCAAGGACACCATGAGCCGCCACTACCAGAACGGCTACGGCGACGACCGCAGCATCCTGAGAAAACGGCTCGCCGCCCGCGAGGCTTGAAACGATGACCGCAACCCTGCCCGATCTGGCCGCGACACTGAACGGTGAATTCGCGGGCCTGACGCCGCTCGAACGCCTGCAGGCGATGGTCGCGCGCGTCGATGGCCCCGTCGTCTTCACCACCAGTCTCGGCATCGAGGACCAGATGATCACCCATCTGATCTTCTCGAACGATCTGCCGATCCAGGTGAAGACGCTGGACACCGGCCGGCTGTTTCCCGAGACCTACGCACTGTGGCGCGAGACCGAGGAAAAATACGGCCGTCGTATCCGCGCCATGTATCCGCAGGCCGAGGCGCTTGAGGAACTGGTCAACGATCAGGGCATTGACGGCTTCTACTACGCGCCGGAATTCCGCAAGAATTGCTGTGGCGTGCGCAAGGTGGAGCCGCTCGGCCGGGCGCTGGCCGGGGCGGCGGGCTGGATCACCGGCCTGCGCCGCGACCAGTCGGCCAACCGCTCCGACATGGATTACGTCGCCTTCGACGGCGCCCGCGGGCTGATCAAGGCGAACCCGATCTTCGACTGGACGCGCGAACGCATCGCCTCCTTCACCGCCGCCGAGGGCGTGCCGGTGAACGCGCTGCACGCGCAGAACTTCCTGTCGATCGGCTGCGCGCCCTGCACCCGCGCCATCCGGCCGGGCGAGCCCGAGCGGGCCGGCCGCTGGTGGTGGGAAGAAGAGACCAAGCGCGAATGCGGCCTGCATGTCGATGACGACGGCCGGCCCATGCGCGCCGACAACAACCGTCCCGCCGAAGGGGACGCGGCCTTCGAAAGGCTCCCGCAATGAAGCACATGACCCATCTGCAGCGGCTCGAGGCCGAGTCGATCTTCATCATCCGCGAGGTTGCGGCGACCGCCGACAATCCGGTGATGATGTATTCGATCGGCAAGGATTCGGCCGTCATGCTGCATCTCGCCATGAAGGCCTTCGCCCCCGGCAAGCCGCCCTTCCCGCTGCTTCATGTCGACACGACCTGGAAGTTTCGCGAGATGATCGAGTTTCGCGACCGCCGGGCGCGCGAGCTGGGCCTCGACCTCATCGTCCACACCAATCAGGACGGTGTGCGCGACGGCATCAGCCCGTTCGCCTCGGGCAGCCGCGTGCACACCGAGGTGATGAAGACCCAGGCGCTGAAGCAGGCTCTCGACAAGTACCAGTTCGACGCGGCCTTCGGCGGCGCGCGCCGCGACGAGGAGAAGTCCCGCGCCAAGGAGCGCATCTTCTCGCTGCGTTCGGCCGAGCATCGCTGGGACGCCAAGAACCAGCGGCCCGAGCCCTGGCGGCTGTTCAACACCCGCAAGAAGAAGGGTGAGAGCTTCCGCGTCTTCCCGCTGTCCAACTGGACCGAGCAGGATGTCTGGGACTACATCGCCCTGGAGAACATCCCGGTGGTGCCGCTCTATTTCGCCAAGACCCGGCCGATCGTGCGCCGCGACGGCGCGCTGATCATGCGCGACGACGAGCGTATGGAGCTGCGCCCGGGCGAGACCGTCGAGAACATGATGGTCCGCTTCCGCACCCTTGGCTGCTACCCGCTGACCGGCGCGGTGGAATCCGAGGCGACTGATCTCAAGGACATCATCTTAGAAATGCGGGGCTCCCGCACCTCCGAGCGCCAGGGCCGGGTCATCGACCAGGATTCCGGCGCCTCGATGGAAGAGAAGAAGCAGGAAGGCTATTTCTGACATGACCATCGCCGTGCAGAAACGCCCCCGCGAGGATGCGGTCGACACCGCCCTCACCGGCCATGCCAATCCCGCCGTGATCGCCGAGGACGAACGCTTCGCGGGCCCTGCGCCCGACGATGGCGATGTGGCCGTGGTCGATCCGCAGGCCGCCATGCAGCCTGTGCTGGCGCCGGCCGAATCCCTCCTGCGCTTCATCACCTGCGGCTCGGTGGACGACGGCAAGTCGACCCTGATCGGCCGCCTGCTCTTCGAGACCAATGCGGTCTTCGACGACCAGATGGACACGCTGAAGCGTGATTCCCGCAAGTTCGGCACGACCGGAGAGGATCTCGACTTCGCGCTGCTGGTCGACGGCCTGTCGGCCGAGCGCGAGCAGGGCATCACCATCGATGTCGCCTATCGCTATTTCTCGACCGGCAACCGCGCCTTCATCATCGCCGACACGCCGGGCCACGAGCAATACACCCGCAACATGGCGACCGGCGCATCGCAGGCCGAGCTCGCCGTCATCCTCGTCGATGCGCGCAAGGGCATCCTGCCGCAGACGCGGCGGCACTCTTTCATCACCTCGCTCGTCGGCATCAAGAGCGTCGTCATCGCCATCAACAAGATGGACCTCGTCGACTTCAGCCAGGAACGCTACGAGGCGATCCGGCGCGACTACGAGGCGATCCTGCCGCAGCTCGGCTTCACCGACGTCTCCTATGTGCCGCTGTCGGCCAAGAACGGCGACAACATCGCCGCCCCGTCGCCGAACATGCCCTGGTATGACGGCCAGACGCTGCTGCAGCGCCTGGAGACGGCAACGCCGGAGACCTTCGACGCCGGCTCGGCGCCGTTCCGTCTGCCGGTGCAGTGGGTCAACCGCCCCAATCTCGACTTCCGCGGCTTTGCCGGCACCATCGTCGGCGGGCGTGTCGCCCCCGGCGACGCGATCGCCGTCATGCCTGGCCGCCGCACCACCACCGTCAAGGCCGTCTGGGGTCCCGACGGCGAAGTCGCCAGCGCCGAGGCCGGCGAGGCGGTCACCCTGACCCTTGCCGACGAGGTCGATGTCTCGCGCGGCGATGTCCTCGTCGGGCCGTCCGACACGATCGCCGCCCAGAAGACCGTGACCGCCGACATTCTCTGGATGGCCGACCGGCCGCTGATTTCCGGCGGCCGCTACGTCGCGCGCCTCGCCACCTCGACGACACCCGCCTCGGTGCGCAGCCTCGACAACGCCATCGACATCCACACCTTCGAATCCGGTGCGGCCAACGTTCTCCTGATGAACGAGATCGGCCAGATCACCCTCGGCTTCGACCGGCCGGTGATGGCGACGACCTACGAGGAAAACCGCGAGCTCGGCTCCTTCATCCTGATCGATTCGCTGACCAACGAGACCATGGCGCTCGGCATCGTGCGCACGGTCTCCGCTTCGGACGAGGTCACCCAGGCCGCGCCGGCCGAGGCGCCGCTCTCCCCTCTCGCCCGGGCGCAGGCCCTGTGGTTCGGCGCCGCCGAGGGCGAGCATCGCAAGGGCCATGGCAAGCTGATCCGCTACCGGGCGGCCGGTGCGGTGATGATCGGCATCCTCGCGCTGCTGTTCGGGCTGGGGATCGGCTTTGCCGTTCTCCTGGCGGCGATCGACTTCGTGCTGCGGCCGTTCCTGGCGCTCATGACCGGCGGCGGTGATCTGCCCGGAAAGAACGGCGCCGACCCGACCACGGTAGGCGACGGAGCCGGCATTTGATGGCGGCAGGCACGATCGGGCCCTGCACCGAGGATCGCGGTCACCGAAGCGACGACGACATTCGCCGCTCGCGGCGGGTGCGGCGTCGGCTGCCGCTGATCGAGCTGATGCTGCTGGTCGCCTCGATCGCGGTCTGCGCCGCCTTCGTGCTGGACTGGCTCGGCTGACCGGATGATCGCGATCCTCCCCGCCGAGGCCGTTAACCGGCACGGCGGGGAGATGGCCGCAGCATGGCCCCTGCCCGAAAATCGTCCCTGAATGAGCACCTCGCAGTCACGTCCCCGCCATCCACCGCGCCGAGGTTCTGGCCATGGACGGATCGGAGCCTTCGATCCGCATCGACGGAGTGACCTCATGAAGACCACCCTTCTCGCCGCCGCGGTTCTCGCCTTCGGCGCCGGCGGCGCCTTCGCCCAGGAAGCCCAGACCGCACCGCAGAAGACCCCGACCTGCGCCGAGGCCCTGCCCCAGATCGAATCGCTGATCGGCCAGGCCGACCAGGCCGGTCTGAAGACCGAGACCGCCGAGGATCACGTCGAGACGGCGCGCGCCGCCCAGACCTCGCAGGACGAGGAAGGCTGCATCCGCGCCCTCGTCATGGCGCAGAACGATGTGCTGACGCAGGCGCAAGAGGCCACGCCGGCGCCCGAGACCAAGCAGCAGTAAGCTGCGTATCCAGACAATGCACGAAGGGCCGGCGCATCAGCGACCGGCCCTTTTCATGTCGGCAGAAATCGGCGCGGCTCAGTCGAGGGTGCGCGCCTCGGACGGCAGCATGATCGGGATGCCGTCGCGGATCGGATAGGCGAGCCGCGCCGCCTCCGACACCAGCTCGTTGCGCTCCCGGTCGTAGCTCAGCGTCGTCTTGGTCAGCGGGCACACCAGCAGCTCCAGCAGCTTGGGGTCCGGCTGGCCGGCCTGGTGCCGGGGGCTCTTTTCGGTCATGGCATGTCCTTCAGCGCGGCCTCAAAGCAGCGGTTGCGCGTCTTATCGCCCGCCGGCCAACCGGCTGCAATCGCCGTCGGCCGGGCACGGGACGCCTATTGCAGCGTGTGCGGCGGCGAACCGTCGCCACCATCGCCATCGCGGGCCAGCGAGATCTCGGTGATCGCGATCAGCGTCTCGGCCCGCGTCTTCAGGTCCGGCGCTTCGAGCAGCGCCTGCTTCTCGGCCGCGCCATAGGGCGACATCATGCAGAGCGCGTTGACCAGCGTCTCGTTCGACGCCCGGGTGACGCTTTCCCAGTCGGCCTCGAGCTGGTTGGCGTCGAGATATTGCCGGAACGCCTTCAGCAGCGCGTCGCGGTTCACCTCTTCCGCGCCCTTGCCGAAATCGAGATCGCCGAGGAACGGCTTGACCCGGAAGGAGCGATAGGGCGCACGGGTGTCCAGCTCTTCCAGGGTCCGGAAGCGCACCACGCCATGCAGATTGAGGATGTAGCGGCCGTCGCCCGATTCGGTCAGCGAGGTGATCCGGCCGAAGCAGCCGACCTGGCAGAGTTCGGGTTCGCCGTCGGGACGCGCGCCGCCGTCGAGGCTGGGCTGGATCATGCCGATGATGCGCGCGCCCGCCATGGCGTCGTCGATCATCTCCAGATAGCGCGGCTCGAAGATGTTGAGCGGCAGTTGACCGCCCGGCAGGAGCAGGGCTCCCGAGAGCGGGAACACCGGGACCGTGTCCGGCAGGTCCGAAGCGGTCCGGTAGTTGATATTGCCAGCGTGAACCAAACGATGTCTCCGTGTCAGACACCGAAGTTGGATCGGTCGCCGGCGATCTCAAGGGATGCGGCAGAAGGCGGCAGGCACGGCGCGCCCTGCCGTCACCCCGAAAAGCCGGACCGGACCGCGCATTGTCGCGCGGTCCGGGGCAGGAATTCAGGAGAACAGGAGGCCCGACAGGCGCCGCCGCGCGTCCTTGGTCGCCGGATCGGTCGGCCCCCAGGCCTGGAAGAACTCCAGGAGCTTGGTGCGGGCCGCATCGTCGTCGAAGCTGCGGTCGCGGCGGATGATCTCCAGGAGGTGCCCCGCCGCCGTCTGGCGGTCGCCCTTGGCCTGGGCGATCAGCGCCAGGTCGTAGCGCGCCCGGTGGTCGTCCGGATCGCTCTCGATGCGCTGCTGCAGCAGCACCGGATCGCCGAGCTGGGCGATCTCCTCGGCGAGCTTCAGCTTGGTGCGCACCGCTTCCACGGCCGGGTCCTCGGTCTTCCCCTCGCCGGCGGCGCCGTACTGGTCGATCAGCGCCTTGGCGCGGGCCGCGTCGCCGGTCGCCAGATAGCATTCGGCCAGGCCGCCCGTTGCGCCGGCATGGCCCGGCTCGTGCTGCAGGACGGCGCCGAAGATCTGCGCTGCACCGCCGGCGTCGCCATCGGCCAGAAGCTGGTTCGCCTGCTCCATCGCCTGCGCCACCGGATCGTTGCCGCTGCCCCCCTGGCCCTTGGTCACGCGATCGATGAAGGCCTTGATCTCGCTCTCGGGCAGGGCGCCCATGAAGCCGTCCACCGGCTGCCCGCCGACAAAGGCGAACACCGCCGGGATCGACTGCACGCCGAGCTGGCCGGCGATCGACGGATGGTCGTCGATATTCATCTTGACCAGCTTCACCTTGCCGCCGGCGGCCGCGACGGCCCGCTCCAGGATCGGCGTGAGCTGCTTGCAGGGACCGCACCAGGGCGCCCAGAAATCGACGAGCACCGGCTGGTTGCGCGATTCCTGGATGACGTCGGCCGGGAACTGCGCCGTCGTCGTGTCCTTGACGAGGTCGGCCGCCGCCGGGGCGGAGGCGTCGCCGAACCCCTGCAGCGTGGTCGTCGGTGCGGCGGGCGCTGCCGGGGCCGCCGGTTGGCGCGGCGCGGCGGCGGACGGTGCCGCCGGCGTGGTCGACTGCTGGCCGTAGCCGCCATAGGAGGTGCCGCCGTAGGGGGCGTAGGGATTGTCGCTCATTCTGCCTGTCCGTCGCCGGCCGGCGCCTCGAGCCCGATGACAAGCGGCTCGTGCCCCGTTGATTGGAAGAACGCCATCAGGTCCGCCGTCGCGATCGTCGTCGTCGCTTCGTTGGTCATGGGATGGCAGTTCACCATATCGTGCATCAGAAGGCCTTCATCAAGCACGAGGCGGACCGCGCCGTCGCGATCGTTGACGACGCCGAAGGCGGTCACCGATCCCGGCTCGACGCCGAGCAACGCGCGCATCTGGTCGGCGCTGGCGAAGGACAGCCGCCCCGACGCGCCGATGCGCTTGTGCAGGCCCTTCAGGTCGACCGTCCGGCTCTCTTCGGCGACGACCAGGAAGATCGTCCCCTTCTTGTCCTTCAGGAACAGGTTCTTGGTGTGCCCGCCGGCGATCGTGCCGCGCAGCGCCTGGCTTTCCTCCACCGTGTGCAGCGGCGGATGCGCCACGGTCGTGGTGGCGATGCCGAGCCCGTCGAGATAGGCCATCAGAGCGTCGCGGTCCTTCATCAGGCATCTTCCCTTGCGATTGGCGAACAGCCGCCGGTTACCGCACCTGCGCTTGCTTGCGAAGACCCGCATCTGAACCGCTGCGCCACTCGGCATTTTGATGGCACCGGACACAACATCGCATGAAAGCGACTCACCCCGGTCGAGTCTGAGAGATCCTGGAAGAGGATCGCCGTCTCCCTTGCTGCCTCCAATCTCGTTCAGGCCGCAGCCGCTGCCTCTCGCGTCCCCGCGACGGCGCCCGTCGCGCCTTTCGCGCCGTTCCCAACCGCCGCGCGCCCGCACCCCCTGGCTCCGGCGCCCCGCCGGATCCTTCGCCAAACACCCCGGAATCCCGTGCATTCCGGCCCGCGCGGCACGCCCCGAAGATCACGTTCGATTCCCGTCATTTCGCTGTTGCAATCCACCGGCGATTGGGGCATACACCGCTCGTCCGCGGCGCTCAGGCGCCGCACGGAGCGGGCGGGCGTAGCTCAGGGGTAGAGCACAACCTTGCCAAGGTTGGGGTCGTGGGTTCGAATCCCATCGCCCGCTCCAATTTTCCCCACATCCTAATACCTACATGCGTTGCGATCATCGATCGGAATTGATCGCACAAGTGTCGTTTGGTGCTTTCGCAGCCGGCTGCAGTCAAATGCTGACGGTCGGATATCCATGCATCATCGTGACGATGTGCCGCTTCGCCCACATGCTCAGATACGGCCACACTCGATGAGATCACCGTCAGTCCGGGCGGCAGGGCGAAGCGCTGGCAATCCAGCTTCGACTGTCGGTCATGCTATGCGCCGGACTTCTCGTAGTCAGCAACGGCCGAGCGGACACGGGGACGCATCACATTTACAAAAGCGTTGACTCGTTCCGACAACCACTCGAAGGCCTTCGCTCGCATATCCGGTTCATCCAGGGGGCCCGCAACCAGGCTATCGATGATCCGTGGGCGACCGTCCTTGTTGGCGGTGAGTACGGCGGTGCCCCCGAGTTCCCGTCGCACGATCTCCCAGTCTTCCGCTATAACCGTTGCTGCGTACTCACCGGCCCCGTTTCGGCTGTAGGAGAGCATCACGCCCACCTCGTTCCGGCGTATGTCGCGATACACCGTGAGCCAGCTGGCGCCCGCCGGGGCGGGCAGCGTGAAGGACAGAAAACCCTGCCTTGGAGGTTTGGGTATCGGCTGCTCCGGATCATCCAGCTTCACATATGGAAGAAATTCCAACCAGAACCGTTGCTGGGCATACCCCAATGAGCTGCGGTCAGGATCGATCTCGGAGTCGGCAGCATTCGTTTCTGCAGCTTCCTCTACCCTGTATCCGTCGGGCACCGCGACGACCTGCCGTGCAAGCGTAGCGGTTTTCGCCAGAATTCGTGGGACAACAAGCCGGTCACCATTTGGCATGATGTAGATCGGCAATTCGATCAGTCCCAGTGAGAAGTGCAGTCCGGCATGTTGCTGGAGGTATTCGGTTATCGTTTCCACGCCCTCCCGGATACCATCTCCTACGATCAAGAGAAGGAAACGGCCCCGTCGTAGATTCTGAGTCACAGCGTCGTTGAAGTCAGCTTCATCGACCGAAGGATCAACATCTCTGACCATTCTAAGAAGGGGATTGCCATCACTCTTCAAGCGGCGATTGACCGCCCGCTGCAGGTCCGAGGATGACCATCGGCTCAATTCTTTTGCGTAGTCCAGAATCTGGCCAACAACTTCGCGCCGGCCTTCGGGGTTTCGCCAAAGCTTGCACTCAACAAGAACCGGTAGTCCCGAGGGGGTGACCATGAAATTATCAATCGGCCCCGCAGGCGTTTGCAACTCGGTGCAGATCGGGACCGGCCCCACAAACATAGAATCGATTTCCGCGATCGGGAGCGACGCCGGATATGTCTGAACGAGCGTCTGAATCTGCGCTTCGCTAAACGCCTCATCGCCTGCCTGAGTCCCTAGGGGCTGGAGCGGGACTGCTTCCTGCGGCTCAAGCCGCAAAAGGATGGGCGCACTGTGTTGCCTGCTCAATTCCGCCCCCTCCAACGACCACCGGCCTGACTTTGTCTGGCATTCAGAAGGCCGCCTTAAAACCTCGTGTTGGCCGCACGAGCATCCGGCCGCATTCTGCGCAACGCCCCGTGACCTCCTTCGCCCGCCGCCTAGATGGCAGGACAAAGGAGTTCCCACAATGAACAAGCTCATTCCCATCGCCCTGACGGCGCTTCTGGCCCTGTCGGCCTGCAGCGACGAAACCGAGACCGACGCCGCCGATCCGGCCGTGTCCACCACCAGCGAGCCGGCTTCCGCGCCGTCGACCACCGAACGCGAGACCGGCGAAGCCATGGAGGCGATTGGCGAGGCCGGGCGCCAGACCGGCGAAGCGGCCCGTTCGGCGCTGGAAGACCTGTCCGAGGCCGCCGGTCCGGCCATCGACCAGGCGCGCGAGGCCGGCAGCAAGGCTCTCGACGACGCGAAGGAGGGGCTGAACAACGCCACCCGCAGCGCCGCCTGCCGGACGGCCCGTGCCGCCGAGGACGCCGACGGTATCGCCGCCAATTGCTAGACCGACGTTGCCGCCCGCCCCGCCGGGTGGCCTTTTGGACCAAGCCGACACTCCGACCACGATCGCGCCGGGGGGCCGGAAGGGCGATCCCGGCAACTCTCCCCGCTCGGCAAACCATGGCGACGATTACAGCAAGCCGGACGGGATCAGACCGCGCCCGCCTTTCCTCCAGGCAGGATGTCGGTCGCCCGGTGATCGTCGCCGACGCCCGCGATCAGGAAGATCTCGCCCTCCGCGCCCTGCATCCGCAGGGGCCGGATGGCCTGATAATCCGGCGAATCGTACCATGCCCGCGCCAGGCCCATGTCCGGGAAGGCGAGAACGACGATGTCGTCCGTCACCTCTCCCTCGCAAAGCTCCTTCGTGCCGCCATGGATGAGGAACCGGCCGCCAAACGGCGCCAGCGCGGCGTCGATCCGCTTGAGATAGTCGACAATGCCCTGGTTCAGCGTGACATTGCGCAGATGGGCGATGGCGTAGGCGGGCATGTCGGCCTCCCTGTTCATTTTCACGCCAGCGCCCGACCGGACCGTTGCACCGCCTCGAACTCGAGAACGGCCAGAAGAGCCACGACGACGGCCTGGGCAAGGAGACAGATCCAGCCAGCGAGATTGGGCGCGAGAACGCCGCTTGCCGGCAGGGCGACGCTTGCGACGACCCACAGCGCATTGCCGAGAACGACCATGAGAGCCGCCCAGCCCGGTATCGGTCGGAGCCGGGCGACGGCCATCATGAAAGCGGCGACCGGGAGGAGGAGCATGCCGGCGCCCGAAAGAAAGCCGGCGGGAATCTGCGTCACGCCGGCAAGCGGGCCGGAGGCGGCCAGGAGGAGGCCGCCCATCAGGGTGCAGGTGACCGCATCGAGGGTCAGCAGGGTGCGGAGGGTGGGAAAGCGCGGGTTACGTTCCATCGATTCGGCCTTTCCTGAGCGCTGCGGCCCGATCCGCCGGGCCGCTGCCGGCGATCCTCATCGCGCACGAGACCTCTGTCGATTACGTCCGAGGTCATTGCCGAGAGCAGGCAGGGTGATGGAGACACGGCCATGACAAGCGCACGACGATCCGCGGGAGACCTCTTGCGCGAGTGGCGCCAGCGGCGGCGCTTCAGCCAGCTCGCTCTCGCTCTCAAGGCCGGCATTTCCCAACGCCATCTCAGTTTCCTGGAATCGGGTCGGTCGGCGCCAAGCCGGGCGATGCTCCTGCGCCTTGCGGACCATCTCGACGTGCCGCTGGAGGCGCGCAACGCCCTTCTCCTCGCCGCCGGCTTTGCGCCGCTCTTCCCGCAGCATGACCTCGGGGACGCCGAACTGACGGCCGCCAGAGAGACCATCGACCGGATCCTTTCCGGCCACGCGCCCCACCCGGCCCTGGCCGTGGACCGCCACTGGACGCTGCTTTCCGCCAATGCCGCGATCGCGGTCCTGACGGACGGCGTCGCGGGGCACCTCCTCACCGGCGCGGTCAATGTCCTGCGTCTCGGCCTGCATCCGGAGGGACTGGCCCCGCGGATCATGAATTTCGCCGAATGGCGCGCGCATCTCCTGCGGCGCCTCGCCCGCGACGTCGCCCTGTCGGCCGACCCCGTGCTGGCCGCCCTCCTTAAGGAGCTCGAATCCTATCCGGCGCCCACCCAAGCCGACATGTCACCGAACCCGGAACCGCCCGAACCGGCCGTGGCCGTGCCGCTGATCATCACCAGCCCGCTCGGGCCGCTGACCTTCCTCAGCACCACCACGATGTTCGGCACGGCCACCGACGTCACCCTGGCCGGAATCGCCATCGAAAGTTTCTTTCCGGCGAACCGGCAGACCGCCGACGCCATGGCGACCCTCGCCGGCAGCGTCGAGGACGCCCCGTTCGGGCCGCGGGGATAGTTCGGTCTGTGGTGAGATCGTAGCGGGGTTCTAAAAGCCGACTGGGCGGGCAGAGCCGACGGTCGCGGCCACGCCAAACGATCAACGAAAGATCGCAACGTCAGGGACAAAGGGGCCCCAAACGACAAACACTCCCGGAGCCGGGGCTCGCGGGAGTGTCTGAACTTGGTTGCGGGGACAGGATTTGAACCTGTGACCTTCAGGTTATGAGCCTGACGAGCTACCGGGCTGCTCCACCCCGCGCCATTGCCGTGCGGCGCGTTCCGCGTCGCCGGTGACCTTCATATATGCGACAGGCGGATGAATGTGAAGAGGAAATCTCGTGGAATTTCGAGAAAACGAAATCCTCTCCGGCTCACGCGACGCTCGCGGGCCGATCCCTCCTGTCAGGCCCGGAAGGCTAGCAGAGGTGGCGTCGCTTGAGAAGCGTCGCCACCTGCCCTCGGGCCGAAGCCACGGCGGCCGTTGCCGCCGATGACTCAGTTGCCAGCGATTCAGTTGCCGGCGATTCAGTTGCGCAATTCGCGCCGAAGCACCTTGCCGACGCCGCTCTTGGGCAGCTCGTCGCGGAACTCCACCTCGCGCGGCCGCTTGTAGCCGGTCAGATTGTCCCGGCAGAACGCCTTGACCTTGTCGGCCGTCAGCTCCGGATCGCTCGCCACGACGAACAGCTTCACCGCCTCGCCGGAATTCTCGTCCGGGATTGCGATCGCGGCCGCTTCCACGACGCCGGGCATCCGCGTGACGATCTCCTCGATCTCGTTGGGATAGACGTTGAAGCCGGAGACGTTGATCATGTCCTTCTTGCGGTCGACGATCCTGAAGCGGCCGGTCTCGTCCATCACGCCGATATCGCCGGTGCGGAAGAAGCCGTCGGCGGTCATCACCCGGGCCGTCTCGTCGGGACGGTTCCAGTAGCCGACCATGACCTGCGGGCCGCGAATGGCGATCTCGCCGCGCTCGCCCATCGGCACCTCGCCGCCCTCCTCGTCGAGGATCTTCAGCTCGGTCGAGGGGATCGGGACGCCGATCGTGCCGCTGTACTCGGTGGAATCGGTCGGATTGCAGCAGGCCGACGGCGCGGTTTCCGACAGGCCGTAGCCCTCGCAGATCGAACAGCCGGTCTGCTTGCGCCACAGCTCCGCCGTCGCCGCCTGGACGGCCATGCCACCGCCCACCGACAGGCGCAGATGCGACCAGTCGACATTCTTGGCGTCGGGATGCCGCGCCAGGGCGCCGAACAGCGTGTTGACCGCCGGGAAGGAGTGGAAGCGATACTTCTTCAGCTCCTTCAGCGTCGCGGGGATGTCGCGCGGATTGGGAATCAGGATGTTGCAGCCGCCGGTGCGCATCGACAGCATCATGTTCACGGTGAAACCGAAGATATGGTAGAGCGGCAGCGCGCAGACCGTCGTGATCTGCTCGTTCGCCGGCATGTTCTTCAGCGCCGGCGCGTGCCAGGCTTCCGACTGCAGGACATTGGCAATGATATTGCCATGGGTCAGGGTCGCGCCCTTGGAAACGCCCGTCGTGCCGCCGGTATATTGCAGCACCGCCGGCTCGTCGCGCTCCGAGGCGACCGCGGTGAAGCTCGCCGCCCTGCCCCGCGCCATGGCGTCGCGAAAGCCGATCGCCCCGTCCAGCTTGTAGGCCGGCACCATCTTGCGCACCTTGCGCACGACGAAATTGACCAGGTGCCGCTTCAATGTCGGCAGCATGTCGCCCATCGACGTGACGATGACATGCTCGACCGGCGTCTCGGCCCGGCAGGCCTCGAGGGTCGAGGCCATGTTCTCGAGAATGACGATCGCCTTGGCGCCGGAATCGCGCAGCTGATGCGACAGCTCGCGGGGCGTGTAGAGCGGGTTGGTGTTGACCACGATCAGCCCGGCCCGCAGCACGCCCGCGACCGCCACCGGATACTGGAACAGGTTCGGCATCATCAGCGCGACGCGGTCACCCTTCTGCAGTCCCAGCGACTGCAGGAAGGCGGCGAAATGGCGTGACTCCTCGTCCAGCTCCTTGAACCGCATGGTGGCGCCCATGAAGTGGAACGCCGGCTGGTCCTTGTGCTGGATGAACGCTTCGCTCAGCAGCTCGCCGAGGGAATGATAGGGGAAATCCGGCAGCTCGGCCGGAACGCCGTCCGGATAGATCTGCAACCAGGGTTTCTGCATTCTCGACACCTCCCGTTGTCCGCCCATACCGATAGCGCAGACTGGGGAGAAACGGAACGCTCTACCGTTTACGTCAACGGAAATTCTGCGGCTTTTCTCGGAAGGCAGGAATGCGCGATGAACGGCTGCCATCAATGCGGGACAGCCGCACGCCGATGGCGACCCGGCCGGCAAGGCGAGCCGGGTCGCTTTGGACGGCCGGGAACGACCCGACTAGAGGTTCCGGCCGATCGCGCCGCCGGCGACCGCGCCGCCGACGCCACCGATGACCGCACCGCCGGTACCGCCGACCGCATTGCCGATGACGGCGCCGCCGACACCGCCGACGGCCGCGCCGCCGATGGTCTTCTGGGTCCGGCTGCAGCCGGCGGCCGCGAGCATCACGGCCATGACGACGGTGACGGTGTAGAGCTTGGTGTTCATGCCGCAATTCTCCCTGCGAAGGCCCGCCATTCGTCGCGAATGCGGTGTCCCGCAAGAACTAAGCCGACGGAATGATGCGGCAAGAACGCGGCACAGTGTTTTGGCGCTTCCGCCGGTTCACGGTCCCGTCAGGGTCGCAGGATACCCCTTGAACGCAAAAAGCCCCTCGGCTGTGGAGCGCGAGGGGCTTTGCGTGGTGCGTTGTGAAGAAGATGGTCTCAATGGACAACTTGCGATTTGCAGACCTGGCGGCGACCGACTTTCCCGCGTCTTGAGACGAAGTATCATGGGCGCTGGGGCGTTTCACGGCCGAGTTCGGAATGGGATCGGGTGCGGCCGCCCCGCTAGAA
>NZ_CAXPJM010000011.1:0-91233 GCF_964217435.1 Aurantimonas sp.
GACCAATTGAGCTACAGGCCCGCCGGGGATGGGCGTAGCGCAAAGGCTGGCGCCACTCAAGCGGGAGCGCGGCGCGCGGGCGGCGTCACGCAGGTTCTGCGGGCACCCGCGCATGATTTCGTGTTGACGCCGCAATGCGACCATAGAAGAGCGGTCCCTGTCACCTTCCATCAACGGAGAGTCAGCGTCCATGAACCGCCGCTTCAGTCCCCTGATCGCCACCCTGATTCTCGTCGCTTCGCCGACCGCCGCGCTGGCGCAGGCCGGCGCGCCGCAGCCCGCCGCCGAAGCGGCCGCGCGCACCCTCGTCGTGACCGGAACCGGCGAGGCCCGGGCGACGCCCGACGTTGCCATGACCAGCTTCACCGTGCTGCGCTCAGCCGAGACCGCACGCGAGGCCCTCGATGCGGCCAATGCCGCGATGCGTGAAGTCACGTCCGGCATGCGGGCGCTCGGCGTCGCGGACCGCGACCTGCAGACCTCCGGCTTCTCGATCAATCCGCAATATCGCTACGACAACCAGAATGACGGCACCCAAAAGCCGCCGGAGATCGTCGCCTACGAGGTGCGCAACAGCCTGACCGTTCGGGTGCGCGACATCGCGCAGCTCGGCGAGATCCTCGACCGGGCGGTCACACTCGGGGTCAATCAGGGCGGCGAAATCGGTTTCGATGTCGCCGAGCCGCAGGAGGCGCGCAATGCGGCGCGGCAGGAGGCGGTGAGCGACGCCATGGCCACGGCGAAGGTGCTCGCCGAGGCGGCGGGCGTGACGCTCGGCCCGGTGCGCGAGATCAGCGAAAGCGGCAGCCAGATGCCGCCGCAGCCCATGGGCCGGTCGATGAAGATGATGGCGGCGGAGGCGGCGCCCAGCGTTCCGGTCGAAACCGGCGAGAACAGCTTCAATGCCAGCGTGCGCATGGTGTTTTCCATCGCCGACTGACACGCCGCGGTCCGCGCGGCGGACAGGACAGCGGCCCCCGCCCCGGCATCTTCCGGGCGCGGGGGCCGAGAGGGTCAGCGACGGCGGAAGCTGATCACCGGGCAGCCCCGCTCGCGGGCAAAGCGGATCACGGCACGGTGGCCGCGCGAGTGGCCGGCGACGACGACGGCGCGACGGTTGGCCCGGCGGACATGGGCCCGGTGGACGCCCATGTTGCGTGCCTTGCGCACGGCGCGGCGCGGCGAACAGGCGACACGGGCGTGGTGGCCGCGGCGGACGTGGCGCACGGGCTGGGCTGCATGACCGGAGCCGATGGTGAGGCCGAAGCGCAGGCCATCGGCGGCGGCCGGGGCGGTGGCGGTCGCGACACCGCCGGTGGCGAGCGCGGCAACGACACAGATCGAGCGGGCGAAAGACTGGAACATCGGGGCGTCTCCTCTTTGGGGTCCGGCGGGCAGACACGCCGCCCGGACCGCATTGGCCGAAGTCCGATCGCAAGGCCGCCGGACAGGGTGCGGCGGAAGCAGCGATCGCCTCCCCGCCCGTTCGGCAAGGAGTGACCCGAGACTAGGAGAGCGGGACTGAACGCTGCCGGAACCGGCCGTTCATCGACGGTTCAGCCGGCATCCGCCGGGACGGCGCGCATCCAGAACTGCATGGTCTTGTCGCTCTCGGCCGTCTCGCCGAGATCGCGCCACGCCATGGTCGCGGTCAGTCCCGGCACTGGCCGGTAGCCGCGCTTGTGCCAGAAGCCGTCTAGGGGCCGGTAGTCCGCTGGCCGCGCCGGATGGTCGATGGGACGCTCGACGGCGCAGAAGGCGGTGACGGCAAAGCCCTGTTCGGCCGCGGCCGCCTCACGGCCGTCGAAGAAAAGGTGGCCGATGCCCCTACCCCGCCATTGCGGATCGAGGACCGATTCGCCGAGATAGAAGACGCCGGCCGGGTCGATGCCGTGGGCGGCGAAACTCGCGGCGAGCTGCGGCTGGTGATCGCCCAGCGGCGCCGCCGTCGCGGCACCGACGAGCCGGCCGTCCCCTGCCCGTGCGGCGACGATCACCGCCCCCGGCGAGGCGGCATAGGTGGCGAGGTAGCGCCGCTCGTAGTCGCGGTCGCCCTCATAGAGATAGGGAAAGGCGCTGAAGACGGAGATCCGCAGACCCGCCAGCTCGTCCAGCACGGCCTCGCCCTGCAGCGTTGCGACCGACAGGCCGCCGGTGTCGTCCCGTGTCATCGCGCCGAGACAGCCGCGATCCAGGCGTTGAGATTGTAGTAGGTGGTCACCCGCGTGATCTTGCCGTCGTCGATCTCGAAGAACTGGCCGGCGGGCACCGCATAGCGCTGGCCGTTCGCTTCGGGCAGGCCCGGGGCGGTCGCCAGATATTCACCATGGACAGTGTATTCGGCGGCCGCGCGGCCGGAGTTCGCGGCGGTCATGACGACGATGTCGCTCAGCGTCTCGCGGTAATGGCGGGCCATCATGGCAAGGAAGTCGCGGAAGGCGGCGTGGCCGATCTCGCGGCCGCCCTCGTTCAAATCATGGGCGACGTCCTCGTGCAGGCAGTCGAGCATGGCGCTCCAGTCGCTGGCATTGAAGGCCGCGAGATAACGCTCGATCAGCGCCGCATTGTCGTTCATCGGAAGGCTCCGTCGGTTGGGCGGGTGGGTTGCGGCCGGCTCGGTTCAACCGAGCAGGCGCTGCAGCTTGGTCGGCAGGGATTCGATCACCGCGTCGGGCACGAAGAAATCGGCGACCGGATCGCCGCCGCCCTCTGGTCCGTAGACCGAGAAATCGGTGACGCCCGTCTCGCGCAACAGCACCTCGTCGACGAAGAAATTGCCGGTGCATTCGCGCGATGGCCGGGTGAGGATCGCATGGGCGGCATCGGCGACGATCTGCGGCGAGCGGCTCATCCGCGCCATCTGGTCGCCGCCCAGAACGTTGCGGATCGCCGCGGTGTCGATGGCGGTCAGCGGCCAGAGCGAGTTCACCGCAATGCCGTCGCGGCGGAACTCCTCGGCCATGCCGAGGGTGCACATGGACATGCCGAACTTCGCCATGGTGTAGGCGACGTTGTTGCGGAACCATTTGGGGTCCATGTCGAGCGGCGGCGACAGGTTGAGGATATGCGGGTTCGCCGCCGTCTTCAGATGCGGGATGCAGGTCTTGGAGACGAGGAAGGTGCCCCGCGCATTGACGCCGTTCATCAGGTCGTAGCGCTTCATCGGCGTGTCGAGCGTGCCGGTGAGCTGGATCGCCGAGGCGTTGTTGATGCAGATGTCGATGCCGCCGAAGCGGGCGACCGCCTGGTCGACCGCGGCCTGCACCTGATCCTCGTCGCGGATGTCGCAGACGACGGCGAGGCCCTTGCCGCCGGCCGCCTCGATTTCCTCGACCGCCGTGTGGATGGTGCCCGGCAGCTTGGGATGCGGCGTGTCGGTCTTGGCCGCCACCACGACATTGGCGCCGTCCGCCGCCGCCTTCAGCGCGATCGCGAGGCCGAGGCCGCGCGAGCCGCCGGACATGAAGATGGTCTTGTTTCGAAGTGTCACGGTTGGCCTCCCCGTTCGCCTGACCGGCGGGACATCATCATACTCACCGGCACGTGTCGACCGCCGCTCCGAGGGCTGCCTCGGGCCGTGGCAGTCGGTCGCCGGCCGCGCCCGATCACCTGGCCTAGCCGGCATCAGCCGGCAAAGATCGCCTCGCCCTGTTCGTCGATCACCTGCCGGCCCTTCATCAGCGCGAAGCGGGCGGCTTCCTCCTCGCTCTGAAACAGGTCGGCGCGCACCAGCCGGTGCGTGCGGGTCTCGCCGTCGATGGTCCGGGTGATGGTGGCGCAGAGCCGGAACTGACCGCCCTCGGCGATCGGCGTCGCGGCAATGTGGAACCCGCCATAGGTCTCTTCGGCCGCAACCCGCGCCGGCTTCGGCGCGGATGGTGCGGAACCTCCGCCGAACAGCTTCTTGAGAAAGGACATGGCTCTCCTTCGCGCGCTGGTGGCACCGGGCGCATCTGCGCCGTGGACAGGAGGAGATAGCGGCCCTGCCGGTTCGGCAAGCCCGCATAGGCGTGGGCCGTGTCATGTGGAGATCGTGCCGGGCCGAAAGGGACCGTGCGGCGCCGGCCGGAGCGGGCGGAGGGCTGCCGAAAGGCAGCAGAGGCGGGCGTCAGCGCCGTCAATAAAAAACGGCGCGCCGGCCCGGATGTCCGGAACCGACGCGCCGCCGATGATCGATCAGCTGTCGAGGAAGGAGCGCAGCTTGCGCGAACGGCTCGGATGCTTGAGCTTGCGCAGCGCCTTGGCCTCGATCTGGCGAATACGCTCGCGGGTGACCGAGAACTGCTGGCCGACCTCTTCGAGCGTGTGATCGGTGTTCATGCCGATGCCGAAGCGCATGCGCAGCACCCGCTCCTCGCGCGGAGTGAGCGAGGCGAGGACGCGCGTGGTGGTCTCGCGCAGATTGCCCTGGATCGCCGCGTCGATCGGCAGGATGGCGTTCTTGTCCTCGATGAAGTCGCCGAGATGCGAATCCTCCTCGTCGCCGACCGGCGTTTCGAGCGAGATCGGCTCCTTGGCGATCTTCAGGACCTTGCGGACCTTCTCCAGCGGCATGGCCAGCTTCTCGGCCAGCTCTTCCGGGGTCGGCTCGCGGCCGATCTCGTGCAGCATCTGGCGCGAGGTGCGGACGATCTTGTTGATCGTCTCGATCATGTGCACCGGAATACGGATGGTGCGGGCCTGATCGGCGATCGAGCGGGTGATCGCCTGCCGGATCCACCAGGTGGCGTAGGTCGAGAACTTGTAGCCGCGGCGGTACTCGAACTTGTCCACCGCCTTCATCAGGCCGATGTTGCCTTCCTGGATCAGATCCAGGAACTGCAGGCCGCGATTGGTGTATTTCTTGGCGATCGAGATGACGAGCCGGAGATTGGCCTCGACCATCTCCTTCTTGGCCTGCCGGGCCTCGCGCTCGCCCTTCTGCACCATGTGGACGATGCGGCGGAACTCGGTGATCTCGAGACCGGTCTCGGTCGCCAGATTCTGGATCTCCTGGCGCAGCCGCTTGATCTGCTCCTTCTCGGCCTGGACAAACTTGAGCCAGCCCTTGCCGGACAGATTGGCGATGTGCCGCGTCCAGTTGGGATCGAGCTCGGTGCCCTGGTACTCGTTCAGGAACTCGTCGCGCTTGACGCCGTGGGATTCGGCCAGCCGCAGCAGACGGCCCTCATTGCCGACCAGCCGCTTGTTGATGTCGTAGAGCTGGGCGACCAGCGCATCGATGCGGTTCTGGTTCAGCGACAGGCTCTTGACCGCCGTGATCAGCTCTTCCTTGAGCTTCTTGTAGGACCGCTCCTGGCTCGGCGACAGGGTGCCCTGCGCGGCGAGACGGTTCTCGACCTGCTGGTCCTGCAGCTTGCGCAGCCGGCGATAGGCGTCGGCGATCTGGTCGAAGGTCTCCATGACCTGCGGCCGGATCTCGGCTTCCATGGCGGCCAGCGAGAGGTTGTTCTCGAGGTCGTCGTCCTCCTCGTCCTCCTCCTCGCCGGGCGCGCGGGCGCCGGTCGAATGGGGCGGGCCGTTGGGAACGCCGCTCACCGAGCCGTTGGAGCCCTCGACGGCAGGCGGCGTCGGGGTCTTGGCCTCGGGGCCGGCATAGGTCGCCTCGAGATCGACGATCTCGCGCAACATGATGTTGCCCTCGTTGAGCTCGTCGCGCCAGATGATGATGGCCTGGAAGGACAGCGGGCTCTCGCAGAGGCCCGCGATCATCGTCTCGCGGCCGGCCTCGATGCGCTTGGCGATGGCGATCTCGCCCTCGCGGGACAGAAGCTCGACCGAACCCATCTCGCGCAGATACATGCGCACGGGATCGTCCGTGCGGTCGCCGGCTTCCTTCTTGGTGGTGGTGGCGACCTGGGTGCGACCGGTCTCGGCGACCTCGGTCGATTCGGAGGACTCGGACTGTTCCTCGTTCTCGCCCTCTTCGTCGCTCTCCACGACATTGATGCCCATATCGTTGAGATTGGTCATCATGTCCTCGATCTGCTCGGAGGTGACATCCTCCGCCGACAGCATCGAGTTGAGCTTGTCCATGGTCACGAAGCCGCGCTTCTTGGCGGCCTTGATCATCTTCTTGACAGCGTCATCCGACAGGTCGAGCAAGGGTCCATCGGGAGCACCCTCGTTCCGCTCCTCGATCGGTGCCTCGCTTTCCTTGGCCTTGATCGCCATGCGTGTCATTCTCCAATTCGCGCGTACCGCGCTGTCCGCCGTCGCGGACCGCGGACGCTGCGGTCATCTCGCCCGCCACCATGCGGCACGAGCCGTAAACTTTCGCTTAACCATAAAGCGCCGTGCCACACGGCGCTGATCAAGCAGGACGACGCCCCCAAGAAGGGGCATGTAGCGGCAATTTCAAGCGCGGAGACCGGACGATTGCCCACGACCTCATCCATATGATGAGTCAAGTGCTTGAAAGCAATGGTCTACCTGCACGCAGCGGCAGTGCTCCAGGCTGCGGGCCGTCCGTCAGAATGGTTATATGGCCTTCGCAGGCCGCCCCGACAAGGTGCCGAAGCCCTCGATCAGGGCTTCCGTGCCGTCGACGCGCTCCAGTTCGCGCTTGACCTCCATCAGATGGGCAAAGGCCGCTTCGGTCGATTCGCGGCCGAGCGCTTCCTCGGCAAGTTTCAGCTCCGACGCCAGTGCCCGCGACCGGTGATGCAGGTGCAGCGCCTGGCGGACCGCCTCGCGCGCGTCCTCTGGCGCGGCGTCCGAGAGGAACGGCCAGAGCCGCACCATGCGGGCCTTGTTCTCGTAGCTCTCGAAGATGTCGCGGGCGCCGCGGGCCTGCAGCTCGGCCAGAAGCGCGTCGCGATCGGCGGGCGGGCTCTCGGCATAGGCGTCGAGGACGCAGGAGCGCAGCCGGTCGAGATCGCCCGTCGGCAGGTCGAGATCGGCGAAATAGTCGAACTCCTCGTGGATCAGCGCCGGATGATTGACGAAGCCGAGGACGATGGCGATCTCGCGCAGCGAGGGCTGCGGCCCCTGCTGCGGGCGCATCAGGCTGGAGCGCGCGAGGCGGTCCGAGATCGCCGAGCGCCGGCCGCCGGCCGCGCCGCCGCGGCGCTGCCCGCCGCCGCGATCGTCCCTGTCCCGGCCCCCGCCCCGGTTGTCGCGACCGTCGCGGCGATTGCCGTAGCCGGCCGTCTTGGCCGAACTGCCGAAGAAAGAGCGCAGCCGCTCCTCGACATCCTGCAGATAGTGCCGGCGCACGCTCTCGTCGCCGACCTGGCGCAGCAGCGCCTTGACCCGGTGTTCGAGGTCGGCGCGACGCTCCGGCGTGTCGAAATCGCCGCCGGCGGTCTCGCGCATCCACAGGAGATCGGCGAGCGGCCGGGCCGCGCCCTGGATCTCGCGGAACGCGTCCGGCCCGCCCTCGCGCACCAGATCGTCCGGGTCCGTGCCCGGCGGCATCAGGGCAAAGCGCAGCGACCGGCCGGGCTTCAGCGCCGGCAATGCCAGTTCGGCGGAGCGATGGGCGGCCTTCAGCCCCGCGGCGTCGCCGTCGAAACACAGGATCGGCTCGCCGGTGGAGCGCCACAGAAGGTCGAGCTGGCGCTCGGTCAGCGCCGTACCGAGGGGCGCCACGACGTTCTCGAAGCCGGCCTGCGCCAGGGCGATCACGTCCATGTAGCCCTCGACGACGACCAGCGTGCCGGCCGCCTTCGCCGCGCGCCGGGCCTGGCCGAGATTGTAGAGCACCTGCCCCTTGTGGAAGATCTCGGTCTCCGGCGAGTTCAGATATTTCGCCTGGGCCTCGGCCGACATGGCACGGCCGCCAAAAGCGATCGGCTTGTCGTGCAGGTCGACGATCGGGAACATGATGCGGTCGCGGAAGCGGTCGTAGGAGACGGCGATTCCCTCGCCGTGGACGACCAGCCCGGCCGCCTCGATCTCGCTGCGGCCAACGCCCTTGGACGCCAGATATTCCTTCAGCCGGTTGCGCGAATTGGGCGCATAGCCGAGGCCGAATTTCTTCTGGGTGTGCGGGGTCAGGCCGCGGTCGCGCAGATAGGCACGGGCCTTGGCGCCCTCGGGTTCCTGCAGCATGGCCTGGAAGAAGCTGCTGGCATGGCGCATGGCGTCGACGATGGTCGCCTTGGCCGCCTCGCGCTGCTCGGCCTGGGCGTCGCGCGCCGGCATCGGCACGCCGGCCTCGGCCGCCAGCCGCTCCACCGCTTCAGGGAAGGACAGGCCCTCCAGCTCGGTCAAGAAGCGGAAATGGTCGCCGGACACCCCGCAGCCGAAACAGTGATAGCGCCCCTTGGCATCCTCGCAGTGAAAGGACGGCGTCTTCTCGCCATGGAACGGGCAGCAGGCCCAGTGGTCGCCGCGACCCGGCTGCGACTTGCGCCGGTCCCAGGTCACGCGCCGGCCGATCACGTCCGAGATCGGGATCCGGTCGCGGATGTCGTCGAGAAAGGCGGGAGAGAAGCGCATGAGGTGCCTGATACAGCCTTTGACGACCGCTTGTCATCGACTCTCGACGCGGGGGGGGACGGATCGCCCCCGCCGGTCGTCGCGAAGGGGCGGCAAAGCCTTGCGAAGCGCGCCCGGGGCGATGATAGCTGATCGTTGTCGCGACGAAGAGGTGCCCCCTTGCTGCAAGCCCTGACCGCCATCTTCCTGTGCCAGCTCGCCGGCGAAGCGATCACGGTCGCCACCGGCCTGCCCCTGCCCGGCCCGGTCATCGGCATGGCGCTGCTGTTCGCCCTCCTTCTCATCAAGGGCAAGGTGCCGGACGATCTGGGCAAGGTCGGCGACGGCCTGCTGTCGCATCTGTCGCTGCTGTTCGTGCCGGCCGGCGCCGGGATCATGATGCATGTCGGGCGGCTGGAGGGGGAGATCCTGTCGGTCGGGGTGACGCTCGTCGTCTCGACTCTGGCGACCATCGCCGTCACCGCCTTCCTGATGAACCGGTTCGGCCCCGGCCGGAAGGCGGCGCGCCGTGGGTGAGACACTCGTCGACGTCTGGGTCTATCTGGCCGCCAGCCCGCTCCTGTTCCTGACCATGACGCTGGTCGCCTATCAGGCCGCTATCGGGCTCTACCGCAAGGCCGGCTCGACCGCGCTGCTCAACCCGGTGTTCCTGACCGTGGCGGCCATCGTCGCGGTGCTGACGCTCACCGGCACCAGCTACCCCACCTATTTCGAGGGGGCGCAGTTCATCCATTTCCTGCTGGGGCCGGCCACCGTGTCGCTGGCGATTCCGCTGTATCGCCAATTCGACCGGGTGCGGGAAAGCGCGCTGGCGGTGGCGGCGAGCCTGTTTGCCGGGTCGCTGACGGCGCTCGCCTCGGCGATCGGGCTCGGCTTCCTCCTGCGGGCGGATGCGGTGAGTCTGGTCTCGATGGCGCCGAAATCGGTCACCGCGCCGGTCGCCATGGGCATCGCCGAGAAGCTCGGCGGCCTGCCCTCACTGACCGCGGTCTTCGTCATCGCAACGGGGATTCTCGGCGCCTCGCTGGGACCGGTACTGCTGGATCTCATGGGGATTCGCGATCCGGCGGCGCGAGGCTTTGCCATGGGCACGGCCTCGCACGGCATCGGCACGGCCCGGGCCCTGCAGGAGAGCGAGATCGCCGGGGCCTTCTCGGGCCTCGCCATGGGCCTCAACGCCCTGGCGACGGCAATCATCCTGCCGCTGCTCTGGACGTTTCTGTTCTAGCTTGGGGAAATTATCGCTCGGTCGCCGCGCCTAGCGCAGCAGGCCCTTCACCACGGTGGAGGCCTTGCCCATGTCCATCTTGCCCGGATAGCGCTCCTTGAGCGCGTTCATGCAGCGCCCGACGTCGCGCAATCCGCGCGACTCGGTGTCTTCCACCACTTCGCGGCAGGCCTGTTCCATCTCGCCGGAATCGAGCTGCGGCGGCAGCAATTCGCGAATCACCGCGATTTCGCGCCGCTCCTGGTCGGCCAGCGCCGGCTGGCCGGTCTCGTCGAAGCCCTTGGCCGATTCGATCCGCTGCTTGATCATCTTCGACAGGATCTGCAGCACCTCTTCGTCGCTGACCGGATCACGCCCGGCCGTGCGATTGGCGACGTCGCGATCCTTGATGGCGGCGTGGATCAGCCGCAGCGTGGAGCAGCGGGTCTTGTCCTGGCCATTGGTCGCGGATTTGAGGGCGTCCGCAAGATGCTCGCGCATGGGATCTTTGTCTTTCAGGTTTCGTGAACAGTCTGCATGACCGACGAATGCCACCAGTCCGATACTAATCCATACCTAACGGATGAAAAGGTAAAGCCGGGTCCGGGCGGCGATTCCAGCCTCGGCACAGGAGAGTGCCGCTGGTCCATGTCTGATCGGGCCGTCAAGGCCGCCGTTTTGCAATCCTGTCATCGTGACGATCTGCGCGAATGCCGGTAGGCACCCGCCGGCTTCCTGCCGTGCAGCGTGGCGCGCATGTAGAAAATCGCGGAAGACTCCGCAAGGTCCCTTGCAACGACCGCCGTCTCGGCAGATATCGCGGGGACATGCCGGCGCCGATTGAAGGCCTGCCGATGCGACGCTGCGGCCGCGATGGCTGGCCCGGCACGGACCCACAGACGAAAGAGGCGCCCCATGACCGAAGGCTGGACAATCCGCAAGCCGACCGCAGTTCTGGTGCTGGCAGACGGGACGGTCATCGACGGTTTCGGTCTCGGCGCCACCGGCGCGATCGAAGGCGAGGTGTGCTTCAACACCGCCCTGACCGGCTATCAGGAGATCCTCACCGATCCCTCCTATGCGCGGCAGATCGTTACCTTCACGTTCCCGCATATCGGCAATGTCGGCGCCAATGACGAGGACCAGGAAGACCTGGTCCCGGCCAATGCGACCGGCGCGGTCGGCGCGATCTTCCGGGCCGATGTGTCCGAGCCGTCGAACTATCGCTCCTCCGGCCACCTCAATGCCTGGCTCAAGGACCGCGGCGTCATCGCCCTGTCCGGCGTCGACACCCGCGCCCTCACCGCGCTGATTCGCGAAAAGGGCGCCGTGAACGCCGTGATCGCGCACGAGCCGGACGGCCAGTTCGACATCGACGCCCTGAAGGCGCGCGCCGCCGCCTGGAGCGGCCTTGTCGGTCTCGATCTCGCCAAGGAAGCAGCCGGCTCCGAAGCGGTGATCTGGGACGAGAAGCCCTGGGTCTGGAATGCCGGCTACGCCTCCGAGGCCGAGCCGCGCTACACCATCGTCGCCATCGACTACGGCACCAAGCGCAACATCCTGCGGCGGATGGCCGGCGAAGGCGCACGGGTGATCCTGGTACCACCGACGACCAGCGCCGAGGACATTCTCGCCCACAATCCCGATGGCGTGTTCCTGTCGAACGGCCCCGGCGATCCGGCGGCGACCGGCGACTACGCCGTGCCGACCATCAAGACGCTGATCGAGAAGGACGTGCCGGTCTTCGGCATCTGCCTCGGCCACCAGATGCTGGCGCTGGCACTCGGCGCCCAGACCGAGAAGATGCATCAGGGTCACCACGGCGCCAACCATCCGGTGAAGGACTTCACCACCGGCAAGGTCGAGATCGTGTCGATGAACCACGGTTTCGCCGTGGCGGCCGATTCGCTGCCCGAGGGTGTCGAGGAGACCCATCGCTCGCTGTTCGACGGCTCCAATTGCGGCCTGCGCCTCACCGGCAAGCCGGTGTTCTCGGTCCAGCATCATCCCGAGGCTTCGCCCGGCCCGCAGGACTCGCATTATCTCTTCGACCGGTTCTTCCGGATGATCGACGAGCACAAGGGCCGCAAGGCCGCCGCCTGAGCGGCGACGGGCGATGGCGACGAATACCGGCACGCGGCTGACCGGCCACCGTCCCGGTCCGCGGACGGGACGGCTGGCCAGGCGGACGGCCGCACCGGCGGCCACGCCCCTCGGTTTTCTCGCCCCGGCCGACGCGATAGCATGGGCCCGGACCCCGATCTGCGGGTCGACCGGCAGCGGCCGGCCGCAGACGCGCCGGTCCGGTCACGGGAGGCCCCATGAACCCTGATGACTTCAGGGCCTGGCGCAAGGCGCTCGGCCTGAAACAGAAAGACGCGGCCGAGAAGCTCGGCCTGAAGAAGCGGGTCATCCAGTATTACGAAAAGGGCGCCCGCGACGGAAAGAGCGTCGAGATCCCGAAGACCGTGGAGCTGTCGTGCCTGGCGCTGTCGCTCGGCATCGAGACCTATGACGGCCGCGGCCTGCCACGCAGTGCCTCCGAACTGATCTCGGCCAAACCGCCCCGCCCGGACGTGTGAGCGTCGTGCCGGCCAGACAGGCTCGGGACGCCGTCTTCCCGCGCCTGCCGACCGGCCGATCGCGTCGCGCACAAGATTCCGGACGATCCACCCTTTCGCCATCCGCGCCGGTTGCCTATAAGCCGGCCTCAGCCTCGACAGAACCTGAAGCGACCGGCCGTCACATCGTGCAGCCGGGCTTTTGGCGCGCAACATAACCGGACGAAGCCTCGCCATGCCAAAGCGTACCGATATCAAGTCCATTCTCATCATCGGCGCCGGCCCGATCATCATCGGGCAGGCCTGCGAGTTCGACTATTCCGGCACGCAGGCCTGCAAGGCGCTGAAGGCGGAGGGCTACCGGATCATCCTGGTCAACTCCAATCCGGCGACGATCATGACCGACCCGGATCTGGCCCACGCGACCTATATCGAGCCGATCACCCCGGAAGTGGTCGCCAAGATCATCGCCAAGGAGAGGCCGGACGCGCTGCTGCCCACGATGGGCGGCCAGACCGCGCTCAACACGGCCCTGTCGCTGCGCCGCATGGGCGTCCTGGAGAAATACGGGGTCGAGATGATCGGCGCCGATGCCGACGCCATCGACAAGGCCGAGGACCGCGCCCTGTTCCGCGAGGCCATGGCCAAGATCGGCCTGGAGACCCCGCGCTCGCTGCTGGCCAATGCCACCGACGCCAAGTCGGCCGACCGCAAGGTCCACGACACCCGCCGCGCCGAGATCATCGCGACCATCACCGACGAGGCCGAGCAGGACGCCGCGCTCGCCACGCTGGAGCACGAGTGGCTGATCGGCGAGCCCGACCGCAAGCAGCGCTACATGACGCGGGCGCTGGCCGCGGCGGCCGAGGCGCTCGAGGAAGTCGGCCTGCCGGCGATCATCCGGCCGTCCTTCACCCTCGGCGGTACCGGTGGCGGCATCGCCTACAACCGTTCGGAATTCTTCGAGATCGTCGAGGGCGGCCTCGACGCCTCCCCGACGACCGAGGTGCTGATCGAGGAAAGCGTCCTCGGCTGGAAGGAGTACGAGATGGAGGTCGTCCGCGACAAGGCGGACAACTGCATCATCGTCTGCTCCATCGAGAACATCGACCCGATGGGCGTCCATACGGGCGATTCGATCACCGTCGCGCCGGCGCTGACGCTGACCGACAAGGAATACCAGATCATGCGCAATGCCTCGATCGCGGTGCTGCGCGAGATCGGGGTCGAGACCGGCGGCTCGAACGTGCAGTTCGCCGTCGATCCGCAGACCGGCCGCCTTGTCGTCATCGAGATGAACCCGCGCGTGTCGCGCTCCTCTGCCCTCGCCTCCAAGGCGACCGGCTTTCCGATCGCCAAGGTCGCGGCCAAGCTCGCCGTCGGCTACACGCTCGACGAACTGGAGAACGACATCACCGACGGCGCGACGCCGGCCTCCTTCGAGCCGTCGATCGACTATGTCGTCACCAAGATCCCGCGCTTCGCCTTCGAGAAGTTCCCGGGCTCGGAGCCGATCCTGACCACGGCGATGAAGTCCGTCGGCGAGGTCATGGCGATCGGCCGGACCTTCGAGGAATCGCTTCAGAAGGCGCTGCGCGGCCTCGAGACGGGGTTGGACGGCCTCGACGAGATCGAGATTCCGGGCATCGGCGAAGGCGACGACAAGAACGCCATCCGCGCCGCGCTCGGCACGCCGACGCCGGACCGGCTGCTGATGGTCGCCCAGGCGCTGCGCATGGGCACCTCGCCGGAGCAGGTTCACCAGTCCTGTAAGATCGACCCCTGGTTCATTGCCCGCATCAAGGCGATCATCGACCTGGAAGAGAAGATCCGCACCCACGGCCTGCCGGACGACGCCGACAATCTGCGCTTCCTGAAGTCGGTCGGCTTCTCCGACGCGCGGCTGGCCAAGCTGATCGGCGGCGAGACGGCCGATGTCTCGGCCCTGCGCGACAGGCTCGACGTGCACCCGGTCTACAAGCGGATCGACACCTGCGCGGCCGAGTTCGCCTCGCCGACGCCCTACATGTACTCGACCTATGAGCGGGCCTTTGCCGGTGAGATGCGCTCGGAGGCCGCGGTCACCGACGCCAAGAAGGTCGTCATCCTCGGCGGTGGTCCGAACCGGATCGGCCAGGGCATCGAGTTCGACTATTGCTGCTGCCACGCGGCCTTCGCGCTGCAGGACGCCGGCTACGAAGCCATCATGATCAACTGCAACCCGGAGACCGTGTCGACCGACTACGACACGTCGGACCGGCTGTATTTCGAGCCGCTGACCGCCGAGGACGTGCTCGAGGTCCTCAAGGCCGAGCAGACCGCCGGCACGCTGCATGGCGTGATCGTGCAGTTCGGCGGCCAGACCCCGCTGAAGCTCGCCGAAGCGTTGGAGAAGGCCGGGATCCCGATCCTCGGCACCTCGCCCGACGCCATCGATCTCGCCGAGGACCGCGACCGCTTTCAGCGGCTCCTGAACGAGCTCGGCCTGCGCCAGCCGCGCAACGGCATCGCGCGCTCGGTGGACGAGGCCCGCGAGATCGTCGCCCGTATCGGCTATCCGGTCGTGGTGCGTCCGTCCTACGTGCTGGGTGGCCGGGCCATGGAGATCGTGCGCAACGAGGCGCAGTTCGAGCGCTACATGCACACGGCCGTGGTCGTGTCCGGCAAGTCGCCGGTGCTGATCGACTCCTATCTGTCGGACGCCATCGAAGTGGATGTCGACTGCCTCAGCGACGGCACCTCGACCTATGTCGCCGGCATCATGGAGCATATCGAGGAGGCCGGCATCCATTCGGGCGACTCGGCCTGTTCGCTGCCGGTCCATTCGCTGTCGACGGCGATGACCGACGAACTGGTCCGTCAGACCCGCGAAATGGCCCTGGCGCTCAAGGTCGGCGGCCTGATGAACGTTCAGTTCGCCATCAAGGACGACGTGGTCTACGTCCTCGAAGTGAACCCGCGCGCCTCGCGCACGGTGCCCTTCGTCGCCAAGACCATCGGCGCGCCGATCGCCAAGGTCGCCGCCCGGATCATGGCCGGCGAGACCCTGGACGCGGCCTTTGCGGCCTATGGCGGCGCACCGGACCCGCGCGCCTTGAAGCACATCGCGGTCAAGGAAGCGGTCTTCCCCTTCGCGCGCTTCCCGGGCGTCGACACGCTGCTCGGGCCCGAGATGCGGTCGACCGGCGAGGTCATGGGTCTCGACTACGATTACGCCGTGGCCTTCGCCAAGTCGCAGCTCGGCGCCGGCGTCGACCTGCCCCAGGAGGGCACGGTGTTCATCTCGGTGAAGGAAGCCGACAAGGAGCGCAGCCTCGCGCCGGTCCGCCGACTCTACGAGATGGGCTTCAAGATCATCGCGACCGGCGGCACCCATCGTTTCCTCGCCGATCGCGGCATCGCGGCCGAGAAGATCAACAAGGTGCTGGAAGGCCGTCCGCATATCGAGGACGCCATCCGCAACCGGCAGGTGCAGCTCGTCCTCAACACGACGGAGGGCGCCAAGGCGCTGTCGGATTCGCGCTCGCTGCGCCGCGCCGCGCTGATCCACAAGGTGCCCTACTACACCACGCTCGCCGGCATGGTGGCGGCCGCGGAGGCCATCGCGGCCCTGCGGAAGGGCAATCTTGAAGTTCGGCCGTTGCAATCGTACTTTAATGCTGCCTGATTGAAACGGCGCCCGACGCCCTGGCGCCCGGGCGTACTTCAATCCGGATAACCAAGCTGGTTCCAGCGACCCCGGTCGTATGGGACCGGTTTGTTATTGTGCTCCGGCCTGGCGCGTTCGCCGTCCGGCAATCAAAGAATAATGCAGATGCCGCGGCAGGGCCGCGCATCGGAAAGGTGGAGGCCATGGAAAAGGTCCCGATGACGAACCACGGTTACGACGCTCTGCGCGAGGAGCTCCGTCGTCGCCAGCAGGAGGAGCGTCCGCGGATCATCGCGGCGATTTCCGAGGCGCGCGCCCATGGCGACCTGTCGGAGAACGCCGAGTACCATGCCGCCAAGGAATCCCAGAGCCTGAACGAGGGCCGGATCTCCGAACTGGAAGACCTGACGGCCCGCGCCGAGGTCATCGACGTGACCAAGATGTCCGGCGCGACGATCAAGTTCGGCGCCACGGTGAAGCTGATCGACGAGGACACCGAGGAAGAGAAGACCTACCAGATCGTTGGCGATCAGGAAGCCGACGTGAAGAAGGGCCGCATCTCGATCTCCTCGCCCATCGCCCGTGCGCTGATCGGCAAGACCGACGGCGATACGATCGAGGTGGCCGCCCCCGGCGGTGCCCGCTCCTACGAGATCATCGAGGTCCGCTGGGCCTGATCGCTTCTGTCTCCGCCCGCCTGTCGGCGCCGCGCCCCGGCGCAGGCTGACACGGACGGGCCCTTCCAAGACCGGCAGGCGGACGCGTTGCGCGCCCGCCGCCCCTGCCCGGCAATCGCAGAAGAATGGCCGCCATGGACATCCGGGACGTCGAGGTCATCGCCCCGAACTTCAAGCGCCGGCTGTCGGGCGTCACCTCCACCATCGTCCAGCTCCTGCCGCTGCAGGCCCGCACCCTCGGCATCGCCACCATGGGTCCGGACGTCCTGCCTGACGGCGTTCCCCGCCTGCCCTGGTCGGCGCTACCGAAGCTCTGGACCCGGCCGCGCCATCGCCGCCGCCGCATCTGGCATGCCCGCCGCAATATCGAGATGATCGCCGGCATCGTCCTGCGCGACATTCTCCGCATGCCGCTGAAGCTCGTCTTCACCTCGGCCGCCCAGCGCCATCACAAGGGCCTGACCCGCTTCCTCATCCGCCGGATGGACGCGGTGATCGCCACCAGCGCCCGCAGCGCCGCCTTCCTGCAGGTGCCGTCGCGAATCGTCATGCACGGCATCGATCTCGACCGATTCACCCCGCACGGTCCGCTCCCCGAGGGCCCGCAGGGGCAGGTGCTCGAAGGCCGCGGGATCGTCGGATGCTCCGGCCGCATCCGGCACCAGAAGGGCACCGATCTCTTCGTCGAGGCGATGATCGCGCTCTTGCCCGCGCGGCCGGACTGGACAGCCGTCATCACCGGTCGCACGACCGCCGAACACGCCGCCTACGAAGCGAGCCTCCGCCAGCGCATCGCCGATGCCGGGCTTGCCGACCGCATCCTCCTTCTCGGGGAAGTTGCGGACGTCACCGCGTGGTTCCGGCGGTTCGACCTCTATGTGGCGCCGCCGCGCAACGAGGGGTTCGGCCTGACGCCGCTGGAAGCGATGGCGAGCGGCACGCCGGTGGTCGCCAGCGATGCCGGCGCCTTTGCCGAGCAGATCGTGGAGGGCGTGACCGGCCGCGTGGTGCCGGTGGACGACGCCGGCGCACTGGCGGATGCCATCGCCCCCTATCTGGACGACGAAGCGCTTCGCCAAAGCGCGGCGGAGGCGGGTCTTCTGCGGGCCAGGGAAGCGTTTCCACTGGCGCGGGAAGCGGCGGAAATCCGCAAGGTCTACGAGACGCTCTGGTCGTCGTAGCGGCGCAATCGCGCGGCCATTGCGTCGCGCGATACCGGCAGGACGGCCGTGAACGCCGCCGCGTCGAAACCTGCCGGGCGAAACTCGACATCGGCGAGACGGCGCGCCTGCACCAGCGCCAGCCGCAGCTGCGTGCCGATCCGCCGGCCGGTATAGGGCAGATTGGCCCAGCTCAGCGGCAGGCGCTGGCGGGGCTGATGGATCGACGTCTGGGTCGACAGGCCGACATCGAAGCCGCGCTCTTCCAGGAGATGAACCTGCATGGTCGCCGCCGGCTCGACCTGCGCCGTCCGCAGACGGCACACGCCGAACATGAAGGCGTCCACCGGGGCGGCCTGTGTCTCGGCCTTCGCCAGCAGCGCGCGGGCGCCGTTCTGCGAGACGAAATAGGCGCCTGCACCCGATTTCTCGCGCACCAGTTCGGTGAAACGGACCCCGCCGACGGACGTGCCGCCGCCCTTGCGAAAGAACTTGCGGCGACCGACCGTCTCGAAATTGACGAGGTCGAAACCGCTGGCTGCAGCGTTTGCGGCGGCCTGCGGAAAATGCGTGCCGAAGACCGTGTCGTCCTCCAGGACGATCAGGCCGTCCTCGCTGTCAGCGGCCCGCTCCCACAGGCTGCGATGCGACAGGAAGGCCGCCAGTTCCGGCCGGGTCATCGGCCGCTCCCAGCTTGTGGAGAGACGCCGATGGGTGGCGTCGTCGATATCGGCGACCGTGCAGGCCTCCTGGCGATGCACGTCCAGCCCGATCGCTTCGGCCTGCACCTCGATGAGCGCCCGGCGTTCGCGGGCGTCGGCGAGATTGATGAACCAGATGTCGGCCATGGCGCGCACCGTAATTGTCTCAGTCCGTCCAGACCGACGGGAAGAGCAGGATCAGCACCGTTACCAGTTCGAGGCGGCCGAGCAGCATCACGACCGACAGGGTCCACAAAGCCGGGTCCGGCAAGGTAGCGAAATTGCCGGCCGGGCCGATGATCTGGCCGAAGCCCGGACCGACATTGGCGATGGCCGTCAGCGTACCGGAAAAGGCGGTGATCAGGTCGAGCCCGAACATGGTCAAAAGGACGGTGCCCAGCAGCAGCGTTCCGAAGAACAGGAAGAAGAAGATCGTCACCGTCTGGATCGTCTCGGACGAGATGTCGTCATTGCCGTATTTCAGCCGGATGATGGCGTGTGGGCGCACCAGCCGGCGGAAGCTGGAGCGCACGAGGCGATAGAGGATGACGAGGCGGTTGGCCTTGATGCCGCCCGAGGTCGAGCCGGCGCAGCCGCCGAGGAAGGTGGCGAGGAAGAACAGGCCGATCGCGGCGTTCGACCAGAGTGTATAATCCTCCGAGGCAAAGCCCGTGGTGGTGATTACCGAGACGAGGTTGAAGGCCGACGAGATCAGCGCCTCGCCGAAGGGCGTGTCGTTGACCACCCGCCGGGTCACCGCGATGGCGAAGCTCAGGACGAGACAGATCATCAGGAAGACGGCGATCTGCGGGTCGCGCCAGAGCTGGAAGCGCCGCGGTAGGAAGGCGCGGATGTAGATGACGAAGGGCAGCGCGGCGAGGATCATGAAGAGCGTCGCGGCGACGAGGATGCTGTTGCTCTCGAAATAGCCCATCGACGCGTCGTGGGTGGAATAGCCGCCCGTCGCCATGGTGGTCATGGCGTGGTTGACCGCATCGAAGAAGCTCATGCCGAGCGAGGTATAGGCGGCGGTGCACAGGATGGTCAGCACCGTATAGGCCGCGATCAGGCCGCCGGTCAGCTGGTTCACCCGCGGCAGCACCTTGTCCGACTTGTCGGAGCTTTCCATGTGGAACAGCGCCAGGCCGCCGGCCCGCAGCGACGGCAGGACCAGGAGCACCATGCCGATGATGCCGATGCCGCCCAGCCATTGCAGCAGCGAGCGCCACAACAGGAGGCCACGCGGCAGGGCGTCGAGGCCGGAGATCACCGTCGAGCCGGTCGTCGTCAGCCCGGACATGGATTCGAAGATCGCCCCGGCGAAAGTCACGTTGACGGAGGCGATGTAGATCGGCAGCGCGCCGATCAGCGTGGCGAAGAGCCAGACGCTGGTGACGAGCTGGAAGCCCAGCCGCTGGGTGAATTTCGGCCGATCGCCGCGGGTGGCCGTGGCCAGGAGGATGCAGATCATCCCGACCAGCAGGCTGCAGCCGACGAAGACGCGCCAGTCCTCGTTCTCGTCGGCCAGGTCGACAAGCGCGGGAATGAGCATCGCGGCCGCGAGTCCCAGCCCGAAATTCGAGGTGACGTACGCGATGGTCCTGAAAATGGAAGGGCTCCGGGACGTGGCATCTTCGGGAGGCGAAGGCCTCGCGTAAAGCGGTCTCTTACCCCCTCGGCGCGCGCTCGGCAATCGAGCGGGGGATGACCGACGCTACGGCAGGCGATCATGTTGCAGCCCCGCATCCCCTCGTCTATTGAACGGGCGGGCGGCCGTCGCCATCTGCCGGACGCCAATCCAGCGAGGCCCATATGACCGAACGCCATGCGGAAATCCTGATCGTCGGCTCCGGCCCGGCAGGCTACACCGCCGCCATCTACGCTGCGCGCGCGATGATGAAACCGCTGCTCGTCGCCGGCCTCCAGGAAGGCGGCCAGCTGACGATCACGACGGATGTCGAGAACTATCCGGGCTATGCCGATCCCGTCCAGGGCCCCTGGATGATGGAGCAGATGAAGGCGCAGGCGCTCAATGTCGGTGCCGAGATGGCCAGCGACCTGATCGTGTCGGCCGATCTCGACCAGCGGCCGTTCCGCCTGACCGGCGATTCCGGCACCGTCTACACCTGCGACGCGCTGATCATCGCGACGGGCGCCCAGGCCAAATGGCTCGGCCTGCCCAGCGAGGACCTGTTCCAGGGCTTCGGCGTCTCGGCCTGCGCCACCTGCGACGGCTTCTTCTATCGCGGCAAGGACGTGGTCGTGGTCGGCGGCGGCAACACCGCCATCGAGGAAGCGCTGTATCTGTCGCACATCGCCAAGTCGGTGACGCTGGTGCATCGCCGCGACGAGTTCCGCGCCGAGCGGATCCTGCAGGAGCGCGTCTTCAAGGCCGACAACATCGAAATCGTCTGGAACAGCGAGATCGACGAGATCCTTGGCGAGACCAAGCCGATGAAGTCGGTCACCGGCGTGCGGCTGCGCGATCGCGTCACCGGCGAGACCAGCGAGCGGGCGACCCATGGCGTCTTCGTCGCCATCGGCCACGCGCCGGCGGTCGAACTGTTCACCGGCAAGCTCAAGCAGAAGCCGTCCGGCTATCTGTGGGTCGAGCCGGGCACGACGCAGACCTCGGTTCCGGGCGTCTTTGCGGCGGGCGACGTCGCCGACGACGTGTACCGTCAGGCGGTGACGGCTGCGGGCATGGGCTGCATGGCGGCGCTCGAAGCAGAGAAATGGCTGGCCGTTCAGGCCGTGGAAGACAAGCGGCAGGCTGCCGAGTAGCTGATGCGGGCAGGCATCGTGCCTGCCGGGCCTCAGGCCGTCCGGGGATAACGACCTATGGCTCTCGACTGGGATAAACTGCGGATCTTTCACGCCGCCGCCGAAGCGGGATCGTTCACCCATGCGGCGGACGTCCTGAATCTCAGCCAGTCGGCGATCAGCCGGCAGGTCGCGGCGCTGGAGCAGGAAGTCGGGACGCCCCTCTTCCACCGCCATGCCCGCGGCCTGGTCCTGTCGGAACAGGGCGAACTGCTGTTCCACACCGCCAGCGACGTCCTGAAGCGGCTCGAGCAGGTGCGCATGCAGCTCACCGAGACGCGCGAGAAGCCGACCGGCAAGCTGCGGGTGACGACCACGGTGGGTCTCGGCTCCGGCTGGCTCACCGAGCGCGCCAAGGAGTTTCTCGAGCTCTATCCCGATCTCGAGCTGCAGCTGGTCTTCGACAACGAGGAAATCGACCTCACCATGCGCAAGGCCGACGCGGCGATCCGCCTGCGCCAGCCGCAGCAGCCGGACCTGATCCAGCGCCGCCTCTTCACGGTGCATCTCCATGTCTATGCGTCGCCGGCCTATCTGAACCGCTTCGGCACGCCCGAGACGGTCGAGGATCTCGACAACCACCGGATCATCACCTTCGGCGAACCGGCTCCGAACTATCTGCGCAACCTGAACACGCTGGAGACGGTGGGCCTGCCCGACGGCAAGAGCCGCAGCCCAATCCTGCAAATCAACAATCTGATGGCGATCCGCTCGGCGATCGAAAGCGGCATCGGCCTGGCGCTTCTGCCCGACTACATGATCGACAAGCGGGTGAAGCTGGTACAGGTGCTGCCGGAGATGGAGATGCCGACCTTCGACACCTATCTCTGCTATCCCGAGCAGATGCGGAACGCCGCCAAGCTCAAGGTGTTTCGCGACTTCCTGATCTCAAAGGCGCGTACCTGGGCCTTCTGAGGGACGGGCCGCGGTGCCTTCTCCCCTGGTAGAGAGGCGCGTCGTCCGTTGCCTGATATCGGAAGTCGGCACGGTGCGAGCGAACGCCCCGTGCCGCACGGCGATCACCGCCGCGAAGGGAACCGACCGGGGCGATCCCCGCCAGTCGTTACATTCCTGCCTTTTCGGTGATGCCCTTCAGCCCGGCGTCGTAGATGCCGAGCATGACCTCTTCGGCCTCGGCATCGGTCGCGCCCTTGGCATCGAAGCTGCCGGTCCAGCTGATCTGCGAGCCCTCGCCCGCTTCCGTCACCGTGATGGTCGATTCGTAATTGTCGACCGGCAGCGGTCCCTCCACGGCGGTGTAGGTGTAGCTCATGGCATCGTCGTCCCAGGCCACGAGTTCCTCGACGATCATGGCGCCGTCGCCGAGCGTCAGCGTGCGGCGGGTCTTGCCGTCGGCCTCTGCCTCCTCGCATTTGGCCACCGCCGGATGCCACGCACCGATCCCGCAGAAATCACCGATCGCAGCCCAGACCGCGGCCGGCTTGGCATCGACCTCGACCGTCCGGCCGATATCGAGCGCGTAGGCCGGCGCCGCCAGCATCATCGTCGCCGCGGCCACTCCCAAGGTCAGTTTGCGCATATGTCGTCTCCTCCGCACGCACGGCACGGCCGCGCGTCATTGCAGTGCCCGTGATCCAAGCTAGTTCGAACCACCGGAACTGGAAGGGCGCGACAGGTGATCGCCGCGGCGGATGAGGTGCAGGCCGCCCCTCGCCGGCACGATCCGGCGAGCAGGCAAAAAAATGGGCGGCACTGAGGCCGCCCGAAATTTGGCTGGAGTATCAGGCCATGAAAACCTGATGTCGTTCAAACGTGGCCGATACCGGATGGTTGCATCCGGGCCGTCGATTCCGTGAATCATGCGGTTTCCGGCCAAAGCGAGGGCGGAACTGTTCGCACCCGCAACCAATGCAGCACGGTGGCGTTAGGGGAGCGGGGCGCGATCTTACGACCGCAGGCGGGCAGTCGCCCGCCCAGTGGCAAGACGGCGCAGTCAAATTTCGACCTCAGGAGTCACATTCATGTTTCGCGACAAGCCTACCGCCTACGATCGCCTGTCCGACGCACTCAGCGACATCGGCGAGCGTCTCGCGGAGATCGAGGAGCGTGCGGTCGAGACGGTCCGCCCGCGCCCGACGCGCACCGAGCGTCTTCGCCGTTCGTTCGATCGTGCCAACCCGTTCCATTCCGAGCCGACGGGCCTTGCCCGCTACCTGCCGGATTTCGCCACGGGCTGGAGCCTGCCGAGCACCGACGAAGCCCGTCGCCATGCGCGCTCGCTGCGCGACAGCGCCGAGCACGGCGCCCATGATGCCCGCGGCTATTTCGACGACGCGCGCAACTATCTCTCCAGCGTCCGCCTGCCGCGCTCCATCCGCCGCAGCGAGCCGGAGCGGGTTCTCGACAGCCTGCGCGCCCGGCCGGAACTGACCGGCCTCCTCGTCGTCGGCGGCGCGATCGCCGTCGTCGGTGCAGCGTATTTCGTCACCAAGAAGGTGCAGGAGCACACCGAGGAGCCCGATTACGACGTCGTGCGTGACGATGGCGAGATCCAGATTCGCGACTATGACGGCATGGTCGTCGCCGAGACGGTCAAGAGCGGCTACCACGAGAAGGCGCGCCGCAGCGGCTTCGAGACGCTGTACGACTACATCGCCGCGAAGAGCCGGTCGGGCAAGAAGATCGCCATGACCAGCCCGGTGCTGCAGCAGCTCGCCGAGGGCGACGGCCACACCAAGGGCTGGGCCGTCCGCTTCATCATGCCGAAGAAGTACACCCGCGCCAGCCTGCCGGAGCCGACCAACACCGGCGTCACGCTGAAGGAAGTGCCGGCACGCCGCATGGTGTCGATCTCCTTCTCCGGCAATTTCAACGCCACGCTGGCCAGCAAGCAGCTGATGAAGCTCTACAATTATCTGGCGGACAACAACCTGACCCAGAAGGGCGATCCGGAATACGCCTTCTACAACCCGCCCTGGACGCCGGGCTTCATGAAGCGCAACGAGATCCTCATCGAGATCATGCGCTGACAGTCATCGTAGCGGCGACCGGAACCCTACGGAAACCCGGTCGCCGCGCCGATCCCGAGCAAGACCGGAAAGCCCGCCGCGCGCGGGCTTTCTGTTGTCCGGCAGAAGATCCTTACAATTCGACACATTAACTAGAGATCGGCTTTCCGCTCAGGCCGCCACTGAACATGTTGCAATTTCCTCTGCACTCCTCTTGACTGTTCTCATCTGAACAATCGCTGGAGTGTATGAGTATGAAGCGACTTGTTGCTTTGCTGACCGCGGGGAGCAGCCTGCTGTTCGCCGTCTCGCCATCCATGGCGGGCGGAAGCCGGGCCATCTCCTGCTACCAGCCGGTGCATGAGCCGGCGGAATACGCATCGGTCGCGGAAACCGTGATGGTGCGGCCCGCCGAGACTGTCTACGAGACGGTGCCGCCGGTCTATGGCACCGAAAAGCGTCACGTCCTCGTCGAGCCGGAGCGCGTCGTGCGCAGCGTCGTGCCCGCCCGCTACGAGACCGTCGCCCGCAAGGTGCTCATCCACCCGGCACGGACCGTCCACCGTTCTTCCCCGCCCGTCTATCGCAAGGTCGCCGAAACGGTGATGGTGCATCCGGCGACCGAGCGCTGGGAATGGCGGGTGATCAACGGCCACCGGGTCTATTGCCGCGTCGCCGTGCCGGCGCGCTATGCCACCCGGTATCGCAAGGTCGTCGTCGATCCCGGCGACAGCTGGACCGAGACGATCCCGGCCGAATACAGCGTCCAGCACGTCCGGGTGGAGGTCGAGCCGGCCCGCACCCGCGAGCATGTCATCCCGGCGCGCTACGAGACGGTCCGCGAGACGGTGGTGCTGGAACCGGCGCGTTCGGTCGCCCGCACCATTCCGGCCGAATACGATACCCGCCACCGCCGGGTGAAGGTGCGGGAAGGCCGCTCCGGCTGGCAGCAGGTGCATCTGCGCAACTCCTGCTGAGGCAGGCCGGCCGCACGCATACCATCGACACGCAAACTGGCCGGGCGCATCGTCCGGCCAGTTTGCGTTTGCGGCAGATGCCGTGCGGGGCGTCCGCGATCCACGGACATTCGCGAGTCCGGCCAAGGGGCTGGCCAACTGTCTTCGCAAATCGATTCAACGCCAGGCGACGGCGCGCGCCCTGCCCCGCCGGCTAATCGGTCTGCCGCAAACCGCTCAGACCTTGATGACGTAATGCTTCTTGGTGGGCTCCACGACCTTCCAGCGCCCCTTGAAGCCGGGGCGGATGACGAAGCTGTCGCCGGCGACGAGCTTGACCGGCTCGCACCCGTCCTCGGTCAGGACGGAGACGCCTTCCAGGATGTGGAAGAACTCCCACTCGTCATAGTCGATGTCCCATTCGCCGGCGGAGGATTCCCAGATGCCGGCGTAGAGACCGTCGCCGGTCTCCTCCATGTTCCAGGTCTTGTTGCTCGGGCGGCCGCTGCGGATCTTCTCCTTGTCGGGCGCGCCGGTCTCGACGGGCACCAGCGCCTTGTCGAACCGGACGAAATGTTCGGTCATGTCGGTCTCCTTCGTCGATCAGCGACGGCCAGAAAGCGCGGCGCGCGCGAGGCGTTCCCGCCATCGCAGAGAAAAGGGCCAGCCGCACGAAGCGACCGGCCCTTTCCGGATGGTTCAAGTGGCGGCGATCAGACCTTGGCGAGCGCCTGGTCGAGATCGGCGATGATGTCGTCGACATTCTCGATGCCGATCGACAGGCGCACCACGTCCGGCCCGGCGCCCGCGGCAATCCGCTGCTCGTCGGCGAGCTGCTTGTGGGTGGTCGATGCCGGATGGATCACCAGCGAGCGGGTGTCGCCGATATTGGCGAGATGCGAGAACAGTTCCAGCGCTTCCACGAAGGTGACGCCGGCCTCGAAGCCGCCCTTCAGGCCGAAGGTGAAGACGGCGCCGGCGCCCTTGGGCGAATATTTCTGCATCATCGCGTGGTTCGGATGGTCCGGCAGCCCCGAATAGGACACCCAGCTGACCTTCTCGTGGCCCTGCAGATGCGCCGCGACGGCCTTGGCGTTGTCGCAGTGGCGCTGCATGCGCAGCGGCAGCGTCTCGATGCCGGTCAGAAGCATGAAGGCGTTGAAGGGCGAGATCGCCGGTCCGAGATCGCGCAGGCCGAGAACGCGGCAGGCGATGGCGAAGGCGAAATTGCCGAAGGTCTCGTGCAGCACGACGCCGTTATATTCCGGCCGCGGCTGCGACAGCATCGGGTAGCGGTCGTTCGCCGACCAGTCGAAGGTGCCGGCATCGACGATGGCGCCGCCCATGGAATTGCCGTGGCCGCCCATGAACTTGGTCAGCGAATGCACGACGATGTCGGCACCGTGCTCGATCGGCCGGCACAGATACGGCGTCGCCATGGTGTTGTCGACGATCAGCGGAATGCCGTGCTTCTGGGCGATCGCCGAGATGCCGGCGATGTCGACGACGATGCCGCCGGGATTGGCGATCGACTCGATGAAGATCGCCTTGGTCTTGGGAGTAACCGCCGCCTCGAAGCTGGCGAGATCGTCCGGATCGGCCCAGTTGACGGTCCAGCCGAACGACTTGAAGGCGTGGCCGAACTGGTTGATCGAACCGCCATAGAGCTTGCGCGAGGCGACGAACTCGTCGCCCGGCTGCATCATCGCCTGGAAGATGATGAGCTGCGCGGCATGGCCCGAGGCCACGGCCAGCGCCGCGGTGCCGCCCTCGAGCGCGGCGACGCGCTCTTCCAGCACCGCCTGGGTCGGGTTCATGATGCGGGTGTAGATGTTGCCGAACTGCTGGAGCCCGAACAGCGAGGCAGCGTGGTCGACATCCTCGAAGACAAAGGACGTGGTCTGGTAGATCGGCGTCGCCCGGGCGCCTGTCGCCGGGTCCGGCTGCGCGCCGGCGTGGATCGCCAGGGTCTCGAAATTCGGTCCGCTCATGTGTCTCTCTCCCCTTCCATGATGCCGTTCCGGACAGCCCTTCCGGGCCCTCCGGTGCTCGGCACGCTCTAGCATGCCGCGCCCGGGGCGGCGAGTTGCCGGCACGGTTTTTCCAAATGTCGCAGCACCGGGGATGCAACCGCCGTGCATGCCAGCCATTCTGCGAGGATCGAACGAACCACCAGGGGACAGCACGCATGCCGAATTCCAACGGACAGATCCGCTACGCCGTCGTCGGCGGCGGCTGGATCTCCCAGGGCGCCTTCATGCCGGGCGTCGGCCAGACGTCGAACTCGGTCATGACGGCGATCGTCACCGGCGATCCCGAGAAGGCCCGCGCGCTCGGCGAGCGCTACGACATCAGGCCCTATGGCTATGACGAATACGACGCGCTCCTGGCCAGCGGCGACATCGACGCGGTCTATGTGGCAACGCCGAACTTCCGCCACCGGGAATTCGCCGAGCCGGCGCTCAAGGCCGGCATTCACGTGCTCCTGGAAAAGCCGATGGCCGGCAGCCTGGCCGACGCCGAGGCGATCGAGGCCGCGGCCCGCGCCTCCGGCGCCCGGCTGATGCTGGCCTATCGCCTGCATTCCGAGCCCGGCACCCAGGCGATCCTGGCGGCGATCCGCGCCGGCGAGATCGGCACGCCGCGCTTCTTCACCGCGACCTTCGCGCAGAATGTCGATGCTACGAACCACCGGGCGCAGAACGGCTTCTGGGCCGGGCCGATCCCCGACATGGGCGCCTATCCGATCAACGCCGTGCGCAATTTCTTCGAGGCCGAGCCGATCTCGGTGACGGCCGTCGCGTCGAAGGTGCCGGAGCGCGGGCTCGGCTGCGCCGACACGGTCAGCGTCATCCTCTCCTTCACCGAGGGGCGCGCGGCCAGCTTCACCGTCAGCTACTCCGGCGACAGCGTCGACCGGCTGCATGTGGTCGGCAGCGAGGGGATCATCGAGGCCAACCCGGCCTTCGGCTTCGGCGAGGGCGTGTCCATCGACTTCCGGCTGACGCGGGGCGGCAAGACCGAGGAGCGAACCCATCCGGTGGTCGACCAGTTCGCCGGCGAGACGGCCTATTTCTCCGACTGCATCCTGGAAGACCGCGAGCCCGAACCGAATGGCGAGGAAGGCGTTCTCGACATGATCGTCATCGAGGCGATCGAGCGGGCGCTGGAGACCGGTCAGCCGCAGGCGCTGGAGCCGCGCAATCGCCAGCGCCGGATGGGCAAGGACCAGGTCCGCGACTTCCCGCTCGCCGACGTGCCGGACTTCATCAACGCGGCGACACCCACCGGCTAAGGGCATCGGGGCATCACGCCGGGTGGTGCCCCACTTCGCCGCCGCTATACTCCCCGGATGACCTACGACATCCGCCCGGAACGCCCGGACGACGCCGCCGAGATCCGGCAGGTCGTCACTGCAGCCTTTGCCGATGCGCCGCACAGCGATGCCACCGAGGGCGCCATCGTCGATGCATTGCGCGCCGATGACGCGCTGACATTGTCGCTCGTCGCGGTCGCGGACGGGAAGATCGTCGGCCATGTCGCCTTCTCGCCGGTGGCGATCGACGGCCGCGATGTCGGCTGGTTCGGGCTAGGACCGGTGGCCGTTTCGCCGGATCGCCAGAGGCAGAGGATCGGCGGCGCTCTCGTGCGGGCCGGCCTCGACCGCCTGCGGGACCATGGCGCCGGGGGCTGCGTGGTGCTTGGCGATCCCGGCTATTATCGCCGCTTCGGCTTTGCGGCCGATCCGCAGCTTCGCTACCCGGATGCGCCGGCGCCGTATTTCATGCGCCTTGCCTTCGGTCCCGAGATCCCGGCGGGCCGCGTTGCCTACCATCTGGGCTTTGCGGCTCGATGATCGGGCCGGCGCCCTGATCGCGACGCGATGCGCCCTCGCCTATTTCGTCCGGTTCAGCCCGTAGCTCTGGAAGCCCTTGCCCATGGCCGGCTTCTTCGACGACAGGACGCGGGAATTGACGCCGTTCCAGCCGATCTCGCCCGACAGGCGCGCATATTCGATCTTGGGGCAGCGATCCATGATGACGGTCAGGCCTTCGGCCTCGGCCGTCCGCGCGGCGGCGTCGTTGCGGATGCCGAGCTGCATCCAGATGACCGAGGGGCGCGGCGACAGCGCCAGCGCCTCTTCGACGATCCCCGGCACGGCGTCCGCCGAGCGAAAGATGTCGACCATGTCGACCGGCTCGGGAATGCTGGCGAGATCGGCATGGCAGCGCTGGCCGAGGAGGTCCTGACCGGCGAGGCCCGGATTGACCGGGATGACGCGGTAGCCCTTGGCCAAGAGGTATTTCAGGACGAAATAGGACGGTCGCACCGGCTTGGCGCTGGCGCCGACGAGGGCGATGGTCTTCACCCGGTCGAGCAGGCCGCGCATGGCGGCGTCGTCATAGACCAGCGGTGCCGGCGCAGCGGCGCCCGAGGCGCTCTCCGCCGGGCTCATTCGTGGGTCCATTCCGGCTTGCGCTTCTCCAGGAAGGCGCCGATGCCCTCCTCCGCGTCCTTCGCCAGCATGTTCTCGGTCATCACCGAGGCGGCATATTCATAGGCGTCCGACAGCCCCATCTCGGCCTGCCGGTAGAACGCTTCCTTGCCGGTCTTCACCGTCATCGCCGACTTGGAGGCGATGGTCGTGGCGTATTTGCCGACGATGGTGCCGAGATATTCCGGCGGGACGACCCGGTTGACCAGGCCGAACTCGCGGGCCGAGCGGGCATCGATGGTCTCGCCCGTCAAGAGCATCTCCATGGCGTGCTTGCGGCTGAGATTGCGCGACAGCGCCACCATCGGCGTCGAGCAGAACAGCCCGATATTGACGCCCGGCGTGCAGAACTGGGCTTCCTCGGAGGCGATGGCGAGATCGCAGGAGGCGACGAGCTGGCAGCCGGCGGCCGTGGCGAGACCGTTGACCTCGGCGATCACCGGCACGGGATGGCGCACGATCGCCTGCATCACCTCGGAGCATTTGCGCATCGTCGCCGCGAAGAAGGCGCGGCCGCGATCGGCATCGGCGCGATGGGCGGTCAGTTCCTTCAGGTCGTGGCCGGCCGAGAAGATCTTGCCGGCCCCCGCGATGACCACCACGCGGTTGTCGGTATCGGCCGCCGCATCGGCGAGCGCGGCGAGGATCGCGTCCATCATCGCCATCGACAGGGCGTTCGCCGGCGGGCTGGACAGGACGATCCGGGTCAGGCCCGTCGCACGCTGGATTTCGACGGGATGCTGGCCCGCATCGGCGATTTCGAAGATGTCTGCCATGGATCGGTTCCGGTCGACTGAAGGAAGGCGTTCCCGCCACCTTCAACAGAATCGCCCCGCCCTCCGCAAGATCGTCGGTGCGCTCCGGCGGACGGTCCCCGCCGATATCGTCAGTCCGGCTGGCCATTGCAGGGCCCCGAAGCTAGGACGGTGCAGGTCGGGAGGCGGCATCTGCCCGGCCCGGACAGGAGCGGGAGGAACGCGCGCGTGCAGCCGATCATGACGAAAGCCGAACTCGAAGCCTTTCTCGACAGCGATTTTCCGCAGATCGGCGGACGCGAGGGCGGCTATTCGATCACCGATGTCAGTCCGGGCGCGGCCACCATGCGGCTCGACGCCGGGGACCGGCATCTGCGGCCCGGCGGCACCGTTTCCGGGCCCAGCCTGTTCGCGCTGGCCGATCTTGCCGCCTATGTCGCGATCCTCGCCCATATCGGGCCGGTGGCGCTCGCCGTCACCACCAATCTGTCGATCAACTTCCTGCGCAAGCCCGAGCCCGGCGGCATCCTCGGCCAGGCCCGGCTCCTGAAGCTCGGCAAGCGGCTGGCGGTCGTCGACATCTCCCTGACCAATGCCGCGGACGAGGCGCTGGTCGCCCATGCGGTGGCGACCTATTCGATCCCGCCCCGATGAGACGTGCCGGGCACTGCGGTATCATGATACCTTGATGCCGCGATCCCCTGCATGACAGGGGCTCGCGACGGGTGCCGATACGTCTTTTGACGTTGACAGACGCGGTGCGGGCCCGTATGTCCCGCTCCACGAAGAGCCGGCTCGCGCCGCCTTCCCAAGATCGACGGCCACAGCGGCCGGCAACGATGCTCACGAACACCCAAGGGCAGAACATGAAAACCTTCTCGCAGAAGACCGAGACGGTGGAGAAGAAGTGGATCCTGATCGACGCCGAAGGGCTCGTCGTCGGCCGCCTCGCTTCCATCGTCGCGCTTCGCCTCCGCGGCAAGCACAAGCCGACCTTCACGCCGCATGTCGATGATGGCGACAACATCATCATCATCAATGCGGACAAGATCGTCCTGACCGGCAAGAAGTACGAGAACAAGACGTACTACTGGCACACCGGTTATGCCGGCGGCATCAAGGAGCGCAAGGCGCGCCACATCCTCGAGGGCCGCTTCCCGGAGCGCGTCGTCGAGAAGGCCATCGAGCGCATGCTGCCGCGCGGCCCGCTCGGCCGTCGCCAGCTCAAGAACCTCCGCGTCTATGCCGGTGCCGAGCACCCGCATGAGGCGCAGTCCCCCGAGACGCTCGACGTCCGGGCCATGAACTCCAAGAACTCGAGGGCCGCATAATGTCCCAGCTCTCTTCGCTCGAAGAACTCGGCACGGCCGAAGTCACCGCACAGCCGGAAGCTCCGGTGCATGTGCAGAAGCTCGACCAGTACGGTCGCGCCTATGCCACCGGCAAGCGCAAGGATGCGGTTGCCCGCGTCTGGGTGAAGCCGGGCACCGGCAAGATCACCGTCAACGACCGCGACTTCACGGCCTATTTCGCCCGTCCGGTCCTGCAGATGGTGCTGCGCCAGCCGATCGTCGCCGCGGCCCGTGACGGCCAGTTCGACGTCGTCGCCACGGTGGCCGGCGGTGGTCTGTCCGGCCAGGCCGGTGCGGTTCGCCACGGTATCTCCAAGGCGCTGACCTATTACGAGCCGGGCCTGCGCGCGGTTCTCAAGAAGGGCGGCTTCCTGACGCGCGACTCGCGTACGGTCGAGCGCAAGAAGTACGGCAAGGCGAAGGCCCGCCGGTCCTTCCAGTTCTCCAAGCGCTGATCGGCGCGGCGGCGTCTGCCGCCGCCCTTTCTCCTGCGAAGTTCAAAGCCGCCGGGTGGTCGCCCGGCGGCTTTTTGCTTATGTGGGCCCGACAGGCTGGTCTGGCGCATCGGAGCTGCGCCCGGCCCCGGCCACCTCCGGCCCGCCGCCTCCCCGACGCTCCCTCGCGGAAGTGACCATGCCAAGCACGTCCATCGACCATGCCTTCACCGCCGACAGCGCACACGGCGCGGCGGGCGACCCGACCTATGCCGGCGCCCTCTCCTTCATGCGGCGGCGCCAGACCAAGGCGGTCGACGGCACCGACGTGACGGTCTGGGGCATTCCCTTCGACGCCTCGGTCTCCAACCGCCCGGGCACGCGCTTCGGCCCGCAGGCACTGCGCCGCGCCTCGGCGATCTTCGACAACGATCCGCAGTTCCCCTTCAACACGGACCTCTTCGAAACCCTGAGCGTCGTCGATTACGGCGACTGCCTGCTCGACTACCGGCTGCCGGAGACGGCCCACGAGACCATCCGCGCCGAGGCGGCGGCCCTGATCGCGCGGACCGGCTTCCTGATGACGCTGGGCGGCGACCATTCGATCACCTTCCCGCTCTTGCAGGCGCATGTGGCGCGGCACGGCAAGCTGTCGCTGGTGCAATTCGACGCCCATCAGGACACCTGGCCCGTCGCCACCGGCGCTGACGGCCAGCCGCGCGTCGATCACGGCTCCTTCGTCAAGGCGGCCGTCGATGCGGGCCTGATCGACTCGGCGACCTCGATCCAGGTCGGGATCCGCACCCACGCGCCGGAGGATTGCGGCCTGGCGATCCTCGACGGCGAGGCGGTGGAGGAGATGACCAGCGCGGCCATCGCCGAGGCGATCCTGTCACGCACCGGCGGCACGCCGACCTATCTCAGCTTCGACATCGACTGCCTCGACGTCGCCTTCGCGCCGGGCACCGGCACGCCGGTTGCAGGCGGCCCGTCGAGCGCCAAGATGCTGTCGGTGCTGCGCCGGCTCGGCGATCTCCGGCTGGTCGGCGCGGACGTGGTCGAAGTCTCGCCGCCTTATGACCATAGCGACATGACGGCGATCGCGGGCGCAACGGTCGCCATGTATGTGCTCGGCCTGCTGGCGCAGAAGCAGGCGGGATGATGCGGCCCGGCGCGCTGACAAAGTGATTCAACACGCTGCCTTCCTGATTCAGGACACGCGCCTAACCCGTTGAAACGACGCTCCGTAAGCGACTGATACGAATCTTGAGTAGCCGGACGCCGGCTTTTCGATCACCACGGCATCGCGCCTTTGCGGCGGCGATTCACCCGACCCAGACGAGCCCCATGACCCAGAACATCCCTTTCATCGACCTCGCCACCCAGCGTGACCGGATCCGCCACAAGGTGGATCATCGCATCGCGACCGTGCTGGACCATGGCGCCTTCGTCATGGGCCCGGAGATCCGCGAGCTGGAAGCGGCGCTCGGCGCATTCGGCCAGATGCCCTACACCCTGTCCTGCGCCTCGGGCACCGATGCGCTGGCGCTGCCCTTGATGGCCTGGGGCATCAAGCCGGGCGACGTGGTGTTCTGCCCGAGCTTCACCTTCGCCTCGACGGCGGAAGTCGTCGCCTGGCTCGGCGCGACGCCGTATTTTGTCGATGTCGATGCCGACACCTTCAACATGGACCCGGCGCATCTGGAAGCGGCGATTGCCGAGGTTGCCGGCAAGGACGGGCTGACGCCGCGGGCGATCATCGCCGTCGACCTGTTCGGCCAGCCGGCGGACTACCCGGCGCTGCGCCGCATCGCCGACGCGCACGGGCTGAAGCTCATCTCCGACGCCGCGCAGGGCTATGGCGGCACCATCGACGGCGAACTGTCCAGCAAGTGGTCGCATGTCGTCTCGACCAGCTTCTTCCCGGCCAAGCCGCTCGGCTGCTACGGCGATGGCGGCGCGGTCCAGACCGACGATGCCGAACTCAACGAGATCATGGCGTCGCTGCGGGTCCACGGCCAGAATGTCGAGGACAAGTACGACAACATCCGCATCGGCATGAATGGCCGCATGGACACGCTGCAGGCTGCGATCCTGATGGAGAAGCTGGCGATCTTCCCGGACGAGATAGCCGCGCGCGGCCGCGTCGCCGCCCGCTATTCGGAGATGCTGGCCGGGATCGTCACCCCGCAGAAGCTCCTGCGCGACGCCGTCTCGACCTGGGCGCAGTACACGATCCGCCTGCCCGAGGGGACCGACCGCAACGCCTTCGCGGCCAGCCTGCGCGAGGCCGGCGTGCCGACGGCGATCTATTATCCAAAGCCCCTGCACCGGCAGACCGCCTATCGCCATTTCCCGGTGACGGGCGGCGAACTGCCGGTCTCCGACGCCCTGTCCCGCGACGTGATCAGCCTGCCGATGCACGCCTATCTGGACGAGGCGACGCAGGACCGCATCGTGGCGGCCGTGAAGGCCGCACTGCAGGCCTGACATCGGGCCCGGCGCGACGCCCCGGTCTGGACGTCGCGCCAGATTTCGATAAACCCCGGCAATGACAACAGGGGCACCGCGCGAGGTCGCTGCGGGCCCGAAACCCATGCGAGGAGATGGCTGATGGCCGACAAGATCAGGATTGGTGTGCTCGGAGCCAGCGGCTATACCGGCGCGGATCTCGTCCGTCTCGCCGCCCGCCATCCGAACATGGACATCGCCGTCCTCACGGCGAACAGCCATGCCGGCAAGCCCATGCGGCAGGTCTTCCGCCATTTGTCCCATATCGACCTGCCGGATCTGGTGACCATCGAGGAAGCGCCCTGGAGCGAGGTCGACGCGGTGTTCTGCGGGCTGCCGCACGGCACGACGCAGGCAATCACCAAGGAAATCTTCGAGACCTATCCGCAGACGAAGATCATCGACATGTCGGCCGACTTCCGGCTGCGGGACCCCGCCGCCTACAAGGAATGGTACGGGCTCGACCACGTCGCCACCGAGCTGCAGGGCGAGGCCGTCTACGGCCTGACCGAGCTCAACCGCGAGGCCATCCGCGACGCGCGGCTGATCGCCTGCCCCGGCTGCTACCCGACCGCGGCGCTCCTGTCGCTGGTGCCGCTGACCAGCGCATCGCTGATCGACGCCACAGACATCGTCATCGACGCCAAGTCGGGCGTTTCGGGCGCCGGTCGCGGGCTGAAGGAGAACACCCTGTTCTGCGAGGCCGGCGAAGGCCTGTCGCCCTATGCGGTCGGCAAGCACCGGCATTCGGCCGAGATCGAGCAGGAAATCGGCAAGGCCGCCGGCATCGACGATCTGAGGGTCAACTTCACCCCGCATCTCATTCCGATGAGCCGCGGCGAACTCTGCACCAGCTATGTGCGGCTTTCCGCCGGCAAGACCGCCGCGAATCTGCGCCAGCACCTGATCGAGACCTATCGGGACGACCCGTTCATCACCATTCCGGACGAAGACGTCCTGCCCCAGACCCAGATGGTCCGCGGCTCGAACTATGTGGTGATCAACGTTGTGCCCGACCGCATCCCCGGCCGCGCCATCGTCATCTCGACGCTGGACAATCTGGTGAAGGGTTCGGCCGGCCAGGCCATCCAGAACTTCAACGTGGCCTATGGCCTCGAGGAAACCACCGGCATCGCCCAGCTGCCGCTGTTCCCCTGAGCTGAGGCCAGCGACCGCGCGGCGTCAGGCGGCGGCGCGGTCGATGCTCTCGAGCGCCGCTTCCAGGGCTGCGAAGCAGCCCGCGTCGATCGCCGTTCCCACATCGGCCCGCATGATCGCCAGCGCCTTCGACACCGGCATTGCCGCGCGATAGGGCCGCTCTGCTGTCAGCGCATCGAAGATGTCGGCCGTGGTGATGATGCGGGTGTCGAGGCAGATCTCGTCACCCGCCAGTCCGTTCGGATAGCCCCGACCATCCAGCCGCTCGTGATGGGCGCCGGCAATCCGCGCCAGGTCGGCGAAGATGCTGATGCGCGACAGGATCGCCTCGCTGAAGCCGGGATGGCCCTTGATCACCGCCCATTCGTCGGCGTCCAGCTTGCCCGGCTTGTCGAGGATCTGGTTGGACACGCTGAGCTTGCCGATGTCGTGGAGCAGCGCGACGCGCTTCAGGAAGCGTCGGCGCTGGTCGCCCAGGCCCAGATTCTCGGCGATCAGATCGGTGAACAGCGCCACGCGTTCGCTGTGGCCCGCCGTATAGGGGCTCTTGGAATCGACGACCTGCGCGAAGGCCTCGGCGAGGCTGTCGAGGAACTCCTCGTCGGCGAGCTCGGCATTGTTGTCGGGGGCAAGGCCGATCACCGTTGCAGCAAGGTCCGGAGCCCTGAGCGTCGTCCAGAAGGCAGGATCGGCGGCCACCTTCGTGAAGGCGTCGATCAGGGCCGGGTCGAACCAGCTGCCGCTGCGCGCCGTCACTTCGCGAAGGGCGAAGTCGGCGTCGGCGCTGGTGTGGAAGACGTCGACCACCTGGGCCAGCAGCGCGATGCGGCCGAACAGGGCGATCGCCTCCCCCTTCAGGCCCTGGGGCTGGCCCTTGCCGTTCCAGTGTTCGTCGAGATCGAGAATGCCGGCGGCCACGGTCTCGGGAAAACGCATCTGGCGGACGATGTCGGCGCCGCGGTGGCAACGCGTCTCGATCAGCTCGCGGGAGATCGCGTCGCCCTTGGCCAGCGCCACCACCATGGCGCGGAAGCGCTCGGCGAGGCTGGCCTTCAGGCCGGTATGCTTGAGAACGAAATGCAGAACGTGGGGAAGGCTGTCGCTGACGATCTTGATGTCGCGCTTGAAGGCGATGTCGTCGGTCAGGAAGAGCTGGCAGATGCGCGCCGCGTTGGAGCTGCAGCCGATATCCTTGAGGAGCAGCGTGTAATAGAGGTCGGCCATCTCCGGCTCGGACAGGCCGATGGCCCGCCCGACATTCATGCCGATCCAGCAGCAGCGCAGGCCGTGACCGTCGGGCTGGCCTTCGGTGAGGTCCAGCGCGTAGCTCAGGGCGCTGACGAGTTCGGCCTTGGAGACCGCCTGCCGTCCTCGCTCACCCGTGATCACACTCATCCCGCGTCCTGGCCCCTGCCCCGATGGCGGGGATCATCGCAGCCCCGGGTTAACGGAACGACGAAGGCGGCGCGCGGCGAAACGGCTCAGGCGACCGGCGCCGGCTCGGGATATTCGCCCTTCAGCGCGCGGGCATGGGCGACCGCCAACCCGAGGACGATGACGCCGCCGGCCTGATGGGCCAGCGCCCAGTCGATGGGCACGGCCAGAAGCAGGGTCGTGATGCCGATCAGCGCCTGCACGAAGACGGCGGCGAAGAGCCAGATGGCGCGTTTCGTATGAACGCTGCCCGCCGCCTGCAGCAGGGACGCGACCGCGTGGATCGCGACCACCACGAACAGCACATAGGCGCCGATCCGGTGCATGAACTGCACCGTCATGACGTTCTCGAAGAAATTCCGCCAGGCCGGGTCCATGACGAACAGGCCGCCGGGGATCAGGGCGCCGTCCATCAGCGGCCAGGTGTTGAAGGTCAGGCCGGCATTCAGGCCGGCGACCAGGCCGCCCATGTAGATCTGCGCGAGCGCCAGCAGCGCGATCAGCGCCGCAACGCCTGCCGAACCGCGCGACGGCGGCATGTCGAAGCGTTTCGGCGCCAGCCCGCGCGCCACCCAGATGATCGCGGCGAAGATCACGCAGGCGATCGTCAGATGCGTCGCCAGCCGGTACTGGCTGACATCGGTGCGCTCGGTGAGGCCCGAGGCGACCATCCACCATCCGACGGCGCCCTGCAGGCTGCCGAGGGCGAGAATGCCGACGAGACGGGGTTTCAGGAACGGCTCGATGCGGCCGGTCAGCCAGAAGAAGGCCAGCGGGATCGCGAAGACGAAGCCGATCGCGCGGGCCAGGAAGCGATGCGCCCACTCCCACCAGAAGATCGTCTTGAACTCGTCGAGGCTCATGCCGAGGTTGAGCTGCTGATATTGCGGGATGCGCTTATAGAGCTCGAATTCCTCGTCCCATTCGGCGGCCGAAAGCGGCGGGACGATGCCGTGGATCGGCTTCCATTCGGTGATCGACAGGCCGGACTCGGTCAGCCGGGTGGCACCGCCGACGAGCACCAGCGCGAAGATCAGGAGCGCTGTGACATAGAGCCACCAGCGGATCGCGGCGCGGTCGCGCAGACGGGGAGATCGGGCCACGGGGCCGGCGGCGGAATGGGAGATCGTCGTCATGTCGCGTGCCATGTGCACCGAAAGCGGCAGGCGATCAAGCGCAGGAAAGTCGCAGGGGCGAGGCTGGCATTGGCGGCCCGGCCGGCCTAGAGGTCGGGCACGGCGACGGCCGGCCGATGGCAGTGCGGGACGACACCCCGCCACCGGCGCAAAGGCGCGAACAGGAGAGGCGGATCATGCCGGTCAGAACAAGAAAGCTCATCGGCGCGGTCGTGCTGATCGTCCTCGTCATCGTCTACGCCGTCGTCGCGACGGCCGTGGCGACGCTCTATCTGCCCACCGCCAGCGGCTGGGTGCATCTGGCGTATTTCTTCTTCACCGGAATTCTCTGGGTGGTGCCGGCGATGTTCATCATCTCCTGGATGGAGCGGGTGCCGCGCAAGGATCAAGCGGACGGCGACGGGACGCGCGGCTGAACGCCCGGTCTCAGTCCGGCTTATCCGGGGCGCGACGCCCCGCCCGCCGCGTGGCCGCGCACTGCATGAAGATCAGGTCGTCAACGCCCAGCGCCCGCAAGTCACCGGCGATGGTCGCGTAGCCGTCCGGCGTTGCCGCCTGCCCGGCCACCACGATCGCGGTTTCCTCGTCGAGGAGTGACGGCAGGTCGTCCATGCGCCGGGCATCGAGCGCGACGATAGTGCAGTCATAGGCCTCGGCGCAGGCGGCCAGCACCAGCGTGACGTCGGGCGAATCCGGCTCCGGCGCCGCGCCCGTCGCCAGCACCACATGGCAGCCACCGCGGCTGTCGCGATGGATGATCTCGCCCAGCGGCACCAGGTTCTCTGCGAATTCGTGCAGGCTGGGACTGCCCGGCGCAATTCCCGTTTCTGCGGCAATCCGCTCCTCGCCGGTCAGATCGATCAGGATGCAGGACATGCCGGCGCGCGCGATGGCACGACCGAGTTCGACGCCGCCGAGCCCGCCCTGTTCCGCGTCGGCCGACAGCATCACCAGGCGGCCGATGGCGCTGCGATGCAGGGCCATGACGAGTTCGCGGCTGGTGACCACCTCGTCGCCATGGCGCGGCGCGGCGGGAGCGTCGGCAGGAATGTCGTGCGGCATGAGAGCAGCGCTCGCTGTGCGTGATGGGACCGTCCGGTTCGCGAACCGCGCCGACGGGCGGGCAAGGCCACGGGCGACGAAATCGCCGAGCGAGGCGCCGAGGGCATGGATGCCGGCGCCCATCATCGCCGGGTCCTCGCACCGGGGCAACGGCGGCCGCGCCGCGGCGGAAGAGGAATCGTCTGGAAACAGGGCGACATGCGCACTCCGGTGCCTGAGCTTCGCCTGCAGCCTGCCATCGGCCGGTAACTGTGCCGTTAAGGGACAGTTCGGCAGCGCTCGCCAATTGCCGCTCCCGGCGCCCCGGCATTTTACGGTCGATTAACCCTAACCGTCTAACAACGGGTCATGACGGTGCGATGCCAATTGGGCCGAAGTGCCACGGGAACCTTGACCATGAAGCCGAGACTGGCCTTCATCCTCGCGATCGTGATCAGCGCCCTCGCCGGCTGCGCGTCCTACAAGCCGGTGTCGCCGGCGTTCCATGCGGCGCTCAACCAGTCCTATCGCCTGGACAGCGGCGACGTCCTGCGTGTCACGGTCTTCGAGCAGTCCGGGCTCACCAATGCCTATCCGGTGGACAAGGCCGGCTACGTCTCCTTCCCGCTGGTCGGCTCGGTCCCGGCCCGCGGCCGCACCACCACCCAGCTCGAAGCCGAGATCGCCAATCGCCTGCGCGACGGCTATCTCAACGATCCCGACGTCACCGTTCAGGTCGAGACCTACCGGCCCTTCTTCATCATGGGCGAAGTCGCGACCGGCGGGCAGTACGCCTATTTCCCCGGGATGACGGTCCAGAAGGCGATCGCGGTCGCCGGCGGCTTCAGCCCCCGGGCCGAACAGGGCACCGTCGACATCACCCGCCAGGTCGGCAAGCGAATCCTGACCGGCCGGGTGCTGGTCTCCGATCCAATCCTGCCCGGCGACACGGTCTATGTCCGGGAGCGCTGGTTCTGACACGACCCGACTGCGCCGCTGCGGGGCGATCCCGCATCGGTCCGGTGAGGCGAATGGCGGTCGTCGTTCGCGGGTCACACATGCGAAACCGAGGCATCGGTTTCAGCGCGAGAAGCGGGATCAGGTATTGCGTCCCCGCCCCTCGCCGCATTTCCAGGCAGGGCTCAAGCATATCTTAGCCCTTTGCCTCCATTCTGCGCGGCCGAGAGATCAGGCGCGGCCCACCAAGGTGGGCGTGTCGGCCGCCGACCGTGCGGTCGCGGCCCGAACTGCCGGCGGAATGGGAGTCGACCAGACATGGCGAAGATCGAGTCCAGCCTGCCTTTGAACGACGTGACGGTCGTCAGCTTTCCCGAGCCCGATGCCCCGGTCGAGCTGAACGCCTTCGCGGCGCGGGCGGCAGCCCAGTACAAGGACGATTTCATCACCCCGCGGATGCTGTCGGGCATCTGGCGCGGTGTCGAGTTCGTGCTGCTGACGCTGCTCGGGCTGGCTCTCTTCGTCGGCTATGTCGGCGTTTCCACGCATCTTTGGGAATCCTACGTCGTCCTGTCGCTGGTCGGCGCGGCGCTCGGCGTCCTCGCGATTAATCTGGCCGACGGCTACGAGATCTCGGTCCTGAAGGGTCGGGCCGCCCAGCTCTGGCGGATCGCCATCGCCTGGGGCCTGACGCTCTGCTTCCTCACGGTCGGCCTGTTCTTCCTGTTCAACGACGCAGCCTATTCCCGGTTCTGGATGGGCAGTTGGTTCGTCTGCGGCCTGGTGCTCCTGTCGGTCGGGCGCCTGGCGCTGGCCGCCAAGATCCGCCGCTGGCTGCGCAACGGCCGCATGGAGCGCCGCGCCATCATCGTCGGCGGTGGCCGCGGCGCGGAAAGCCTGATCCGCAGCCTCGAGGGCCAGCCCGACAGCGACATCCGCATCTGCGGCATCTTCGACGATCGCGACGACCGGCGCTCGCCGCCGATCGTCGCCGGCTATCCCAAGCTCGGCAATATCAGCGAGCTGGTGGAATTCGCCCGGCGCACCCGCATCGACATGCTCATTGTCACCCTGCCGCTTTCGGCTGAGCAGCGCGTCCTGTCCCTCCTGAAGCGCCTGTGGGTGCTGCCGCTGGACATCCGGCTGTCGGCGCATTCGGCCGAGCTGCGGTTTCGCCCGCGCACCTATTCCTTCGTCGGCGACGTGCCGCTGATCGACGTCTTCGACCGGCCGCTGGCGGACTGGGACTGGATCGCCAAGCGCGTCTTCGACGTGGTCTTCGCCAGCCTCGCCATCGTCCTCCTGTCGCCGGTCTTCCTCTTGACCGCGCTCGCGGTGAAGCTGGACTCCAAGGGTCCGGTGATCTTCCGCCAGAAGCGGCACGGCTTCAACAATCACATCGTCGACGTGTTCAAGTTCCGCTCGCTCTATGCCGAGATGTCGGATCCGCTGGCCCGGCAGATCGTGACGAAGGGCGACAAGCGCGTCACCCGGGTCGGCCGCTTCATCCGCAAGACCTCACTCGACGAGCTGCCGCAGCTCTTCAACGTGCTGCGCGGCGACCTGTCGCTGGTCGGCCCGCGGCCCCATGCCGTCCACGCCATTTCCAGCGGCAACGAGGCGTTCGTGGCCATCGTCGACGGCTATTTCGGTCGCCACAAGGTCAAGCCGGGGATCACCGGCTGGGCGCAGATCAAGGGCTGGCGCGGCGAGATCGACCAGCCCGACAAGCTGCAGAAGCGCTTCGAGCACGACCTCTACTATATCGAGAACTGGTCGCTGCTGCTCGACCTCTACATCCTCGCCATGACGCCGATCAGCCTGTTGCGGACGAAGTCGGCCTACTGACGCCCGGCCGGCTGGGGCACGATCCCCGGCCGATCGAGCAAAGCGCGATCGCCGAGCGCGATGAAGTGAGGATTGCCGAAGACGTCCTCGCCCGGTGCATGAGTGCGGCCATAGGCCAGGGGCGCCCCGTCCATGGTGATGGTCAGGCCGCCGGCCGCGCGCAGCACCGCGTCGCCGGCCGCCGTATCCCACTGCATCGTCCGGCCGAAGCGCGGATAGAGGTCTGCCTCGGCTTCGGCCAGAAGGCAGAATTTCAGCGAGGAACCGATGGACTTCCGCTCGGCCACGTCGAGGCGGCCGATATAGTCGCGGGTCGCATCGTCGAGATGGTTGCGGCTTGCAACGACATCCAGCGCAGTGCCTGCTTTGCGGCAGGCCAGCGGCGTGGCGGTGCCGTCGCGCTCGACCATGGCCGGCGTTCCGGCCCCGCCATGATAGATCGTCCCGGTCTCGGGAATGCCGACGCAGCCGAAGACCGGGGCCCCGTCCTCGATCACCGCGACATTGACGGTGTAGTCGGGCGAGCCGGCGATGTAGCTCTTGGTGCCATCCAGCGGATCAACCAGCAGGAAGCGCTGGCCGACGGCCGGGATGTCGCCGTCCGAGAAGGCCTCTTCGGCAACGATCGGCAGGGTGCAGCCGCCGCCCTGGATGACCGCGACGATGGCCCGTTCGGCGGCCTTGTCGGCCTCGGTCACCGGCGACCGGTCGGATTTGTAGTCGATGCCGCTGCCGGTCTGGGCGCGGATCGCCGCCATGCCGGCGCGGACCGCCTCGATCATCAGCGCCGTGTCGATCCTGTCGTCGCTCATCGCTTCTCGTCCCTTCCGTGCTTCGGGCCCAAGCCGGGCTAATCCGGTTCGGCCGCCCGCCGCAAGGCCCGACAGCTCGGCGCGCGGTCACCTTTGGCTAACCGTGCGGGCGAATAGGCCCATTTGGCGCGACTTTCCTGAGGGAAAAGTAACCCCCGCGGGCGATGATGCCGGCTTGCGAACCAATTCGGGGACACAAGATCACCGTGCCGTTTCGACCCGCCAGTCCGAAGAAGAGCCAGCGCAAGACCTTCGGTCGCGACACGTCCGGCGCGACCGCGGTGGAATTCGCCATGGTCGCCGCCCCGCTCTTCATGCTGATCTTCGCCATCGTCGAGACCTTCGTCATCTCGGCCGCGGGCATCCTGCTCGACACCGCCGTCGACGACGTCGCCCGGCAGGTCTTCACCGGTCAGATCCAGCAGTCCGACATCAAGCCGTCGGTGTTCCGCGAGAAGATCTGCGACAAGGTCGATTTCCTCCTGAGCTGCGACAAGGTGAAACTCGACCTGCGCACCATCCCGGCCTTCGCCGATATCCCCACCGACGTGCCGATGAAGCTGAAGCAGGTGGACGACAGCCAGTTCTGTTTCGACCCCGGCGCGGCCAATTCGATCACCGTGCTGCGCGCCTATTACGAATGGCCGTGGACCGCGTCCTTCCTGCACAAGCTGGCCGCCGAAACCGACGGCAACAGCGTCATGTTCTCCATCGCCGCCTTCATGAACGAGCCTTTCGGGGATCGTCTGAACAGCAATTCCAACTGCGCCTGAGGGATCGATGACCGCTAAATTCTTCGGCCCGCTCCGCCGCGCACGCGCCGCCCTCGCCGCCTTTTGTGGCGATCGCGGCGGCGTGGCTGCGCTGGAATTCGCCATCATCCTGCCCGGCCTGCTGCTGATCTATCTCGGCGGCTTCGAAGCCTCGAAGGCGCTGGAGGCAAGCCGCAAGGTGGAATCGACGGCGGAGACGGTCGGCAATCTCGTCGCCCGCAACCGCACGATGACCGAGACGGGCCTCGAGAACATCTACAACATCTCCTCGGCGATCATGGTCCCCTTCTCCACCGACGGGTTGAAGATCGTCGTCACGACGGTCAGCGTCGACGACGAGGGCAAGGGCACGGTCGACTGGTCGCAGGCCAATACCGGCCCGGCGCTCGACAAGGGCGCCCGCTACGACGTTCCCTCCGAGCTGGTCTTCGGCGCCGAGACCTATCTCGTCGTGGTCAGCGTCAGCTACCCGTACAAGCCGGTCATGGATTATGGCGGGTTCTTCTCAGGCACCACCATGGCCAAGGAATACACCTTCCGGCCGCGCATCAGCAAAAGCATCGTCTGGGAGAACTGAGCCGGGTCCCGCCGGTCAGCGGCGGGTGCGGTTCTCGCGCCACCAGATCGTCAGCCCGCTGGCGATCAGGATCGCCGCGCCGGCCAGGAAGTTCCAGCTGAGCGGATCGCCGAGCAGCGTCACGCTGTAGATGCTGGCGAAGAAGACCTGCGCGTAGAGGAACGGCGAGAGCGCCGAGGCCGAGGCGTAGGCAAAGCCCTGCACGATGCAGAAATGGCCGAGCGCCCCCAGCGTCCCGATCGTCACCATCATGGCGAAGACCGGCCAGGTCGGCGTTTCCCAGACGAAGGGCACGGCGATGGTCAGGAGCACCGCGCCGACCGCCGTCGTGTTGAACAAAGTGGCGGCGTTTTCCTCCGGGCCCGAGAGGGCGCGGGTCATCAGGAAATAGCCCGACAGGATCACCGCCGACAGAAGCGGCAGCAGGAGATACGGGCTGGTGTCGGCAAAGCCCGGCCGCACGATCAGGAGCACGCCGACGAAGCCGGCGAGAACGGCCGCGATGCGCGGCACGCCGATCCGCTCGCCGAGAAAGATCACCGACAGCACCGTGACGAGGACCGGTGCGAAGAACTGTACCGCCGTCGCGTCGGCCAGCGGCACATGGGCGAAGGACACGTACATCAGCGTCGTCGCGCACAAGAGCGCCGCGCCGCGCGCGAGTTGCAGTCCCGGGCGCTTGCTGTGCAGGAAGGACGTGCCGCGCGTCCGGGCGAGCCACGCCGTCATCAGGATCGTGTGGAAGAAATACCGGGCCCAGACGATCTCGAGAACCGGCAGTTCGCCGGTGAGATACTTGCCGAATGTATCCATGGTGGCGAGCAGCAGCCCGGACAGAATCGTCAGCAGAATGCCGGCCAGAACGCCGCTCGGCCGGGTCATCGAAGGCTGTGCGATAAGTGATGCATACGATCACTTCTGCCTTGCCGGCGGCGCGAAAGCGAGCCCGCCGGCATCAAGCCCACCGGTTTGTCCCCCAGCCGATCCGCTCCGCCATGTGCCGAAGCCTTGCCGGCAACGGGACTGGCGGGCGGGGCCGAGGACGTCGGGACGGCGATCAGATCGATCCGGCTTCGACCATGTAGTTGTTGGCGCTGCACATGGCCGCGTCGTCGGAGGCCAGGAACAGCACCATGCGGGCCACATATACCGGCTCGATCAGGTCCGGCAGGCACTGGCGCGCCTTGTGCTTGTCAAGCGCCTCCGGGTTGGCCCAGAGCTGCTTCTGGCGCTCGGTCATGACCCAGCCCGGCACCACGGTGTTGACGCGGATCCGGTGCGGGCCGAGATCGCGCGCGAACGAGCGGGTCATGCCGTGCACGGCCGACTTGGCGGTGGTGTAGGCGGGCATGTTGCCGGCTGCCTCCCACCAGGAGTTCGACCCCATGTTGATGATCGAGCCCTTGCCGGCCGCGATCATCCCCGGCGCGGCCGCCTGGATAGCGAAGAACATGTGGCGGAGATTGGTGGCGATCCGCTCGTCGAAATAGTCCGGCGTCACGTCTTCCCAGCCGTGGCGATCGTCGCGGGCGGCATTGTTGACCAGCACCGTGGCCGGCCCGTTGGCCTCGGCAAGGGCCGCGAAGGCGCGCTTCAGATCGTCGATGTCGCGCAGGTCGCAGGCCTCGAAGCGGACCTGGCGCCCGGCGCCCGTCAGCTCGCCGGCCAGCGCCGTGCCGGCATCGCGGTCGAGATCGACGAAACCGACGTGGGCGCCCTGTTCCGCGAAGGCCCGGACCATGATCTCCCCGATGCCCGAGGCGCCGCCGGTGACGATGACGCTGGCGTTTTCGAGACTGGGATAGCTGGCAAAGCGCATGGATCGCCCCCTCTGAATCCGGTTGCAGCTCGATAGTGAACTGTTGCGGGGGCTGGTAGCATGCCGGCCATGACCGGGCGAGCCTGCCGGCCGCGCTTTGCTGCGGCGCAGGCCCCTGCCGTTCGCGCCGCGCCTCCGGCGGCTGCCCGCCGGAGGCTAATGACAGACGCTGATTCCCGGCCGTGCGAGCCGGATGCGCCGCGTCCGGTCAAGCCCGGAAGCCTTTAGCCGGGCGGCTATGTTGCAGTGCTCACTCGACTTTAGGCCTATTGCACGGTCGCAAGCCTGGCTTAGGATTAGGCAGCCTCGTCATGTGATATAACAAGGTGATTTCGGGCTGTCAGAATTGCCCACCGCACAGGCTCGCAACGTCATGTGGAACGCGCAATACGAATACGGTCTGGACGACGTCGCCAGTATCGTCGAGCGGATCGCGCAGGACATCGAGGCCGGCGTGCTGCGCCCCGGCGACCGGTTGCCGCCCCAGCGCGAGCTGGCGAACGGGCTGGGCGTCAAGCTGTCGACGATCAGCCGCGCCTATCGCGAGGCGGCGCAGCGGCGCCTGATCGGCGGCGAGATCGGTCGCGGCACCTATGTCCTGGCCTCCAGCTCCGCTTCGCTGCTCTTCGCACCCGACGTGTCGGCCGAGCGGCTGGTGGACCTGTCCACCAACGTGCCGGTCACCATGCCGGACGACACGGCGCTGGCGTCGCTGATCGACGGCCTGAGTTCCGCCGAGCGGGCGCAGATGAGCGGCTATCCCGGTTGCGCCCTCGTCCATCGTGCCGCGGAGGCGGTCGGTGACTGGATGGCCTGGCGCGGCATGACCCGCCGACCGGCGACGGTCGTGTCCTGCGCCGGGGCCCATGCGGCGTTGCAGGCGCTACTGGTCCACGCGACCCGCGAGGGCGACGCGATCCTCGTGGAATCCCTGACATTCCCGGGCCTGAAGGCGCTGGCGCGGCAGTTGCGGCTGCGGCTGATCCCGGTGGAACTGGACGGCGAAGGCGTCACGCCGGAGGGGCTCGACGCGGCTGCGCGCAGTTCCACGGCAAAGCTGGCCGTGCTGATGCCCAACCTTCACAACCCGACCGGCGCGGTCATGGGCGACGACCGGCGCCGGGCGATCGCCGAGATCGCCGAACGCCGCGACCTGACGATCATCGAGGACGACGCCTACGGGCCCCTGGCCGGCCGGCCGCCGCTGGCGGAGGATCTGGGCGCGCGCGGCATCGTCGTCTCCAGCCTGTCCATGACGGTCATGCCGGGCCTGCGCTTCGGCTTCGTCGCCGGCGACCATCCGATGCTGGCCGCCCTCAAGCGCAACCTGCACCTCACCTCCTGGATGATGACGCCGCTGTCCCTCCTGGCCGGATCGGCCTGGATCGAGGACGGCACGGCCGCCGCGCGCACCGCCTGGCAGGCCGACGCGGTCCGCGAGCGCTGGCGGCAGATGGGGCAGCATCTGGGCCCGTCCGACGCGGTAGCCGCGCCCCATGTCTGGCTCGGTGTCGACGGCGATGCCGAGGAGGCCGCGACGCAGTTGCGCCAGTGCGGCGTCGCCGTGGTACCGGCCGAGACCTTCGCCTCGGGACGCACCTTCCATTCGCGCGTACGCGCCTCGTTGACCGCCGCGCCCACGCGGGACGACCTCGACACGGCGCTGGCGATTCTTGCCGATTTCGGCGCGCGCCCCGCCGCGCTGCCCCCGGCCGGCGGTTCCGCCCTCACGCGATAGGCGCCGGCTGCCCGATCGGGCGGCAGCGGCGGAGGCAGATTGCACAAACGCACGTCAATCGACCGCCACGGCCTGCGAGACCCTTGATTTTCCGGCCTGTCGCTTTCTCTTATTCAGAAGACAGGTCTGGAGGGTGCAGGTGACGGCGTTCGACGAAATGCTTCTCGATGACGACAATGTCCGGGAACCCTATGCCCGCTTCAACGAGTGGTTCCGACAGCAGAACATCGAGGAACTGGCCGCCAAGACCAACGAGGCCGAGGATTTCTTCCGGCGCACGGGCATCACCTTCAACGTCTATGGCGAGGCCGAGGCGGCCGAGCGGCTGATCCCCTTCGACCTCGTGCCGCGGATCATGGCCAAGGCCGAATGGGATCTTCTCGCCGAGGGCATCGAGCAGCGGGTCCAGGCCCTCAATGCGTTTCTCTACGACATCTACCACGACCAGGAGATCGTGAAGGCGGGCAAGGTGCCCGAGCGCCTGATCGTCGGCAACGAGGCCTATCTGCCGCAGATGGAAGGCTTCCGGCCGCCCGGCGGGGTCTACACCCACATCATCGGCACCGACATCGTGCGGTGTGGCGAGAACGAGTTCTACGTCCTGGAGGATAACGCCCGCACGCCGTCCGGCGTCTCGTACATGATCGAGAACCGGGAAACGATGATGCAGATGTTTCCCGAGCTGTTCGCGCAGAACCGCGTGCGGCCGGTCGAGACCTACCCGCATCACCTGCGCCGCTCGCTCGCCGCGGTCGCGCCGCCCGCCTGCGACGGCCCGCCGACCATCGCCGTCCTGACGCCGGGCATCCACAATTCGGCCTTCTATGAACATGCCTTCCTGGCCGACCAGATGGGTGTCGAGCTGATCGAGGGCGCCGATGCCAAGGTGATCGACGGCCGCATCCAGATGCGGACCACCGAGGGCTACCGGCCGATCGATGTCCTCTATCGCCGGGTCGACGACGAATATCTCGATCCCGAGGCGTTCAGGCCCGATTCCATGCTCGGCATTCCCGGCATCATGGAGGTCTACAAGAACGGCGGGATCACCATCGCCAACGCCCCCGGCACGGGCATCGCCGACGACAAGGCGATCTATTCCTACATGCCGGAAATCGTCGAGTTCTATACCGGCAAGCCGGCCCTTCTGCAGAACGTGCCGACCTGGCGCTGCGCCGAGGAAGACAGCCTCGCCTACGTCCTCGACAATCTGAAGGACCTCGTCGTCAAGGAAGTGCACGGCTCGGGCGGCTACGGCATGCTGGTCGGACCGGCGGCCTCGACGGCCGAACGCGAGGCCTTCGCGGCGAAGCTGCGGGCCAGGCCGCGCAACTACATCGCCCAGCCGACGCTGGCGCTGTCGACCGTGCCCATCCTGGCGGAACACGGTCTCGCCCCGCGGCATGTCGATCTTCGCCCCTTCGTCCTCGTCTCCGACAAGGTCCGGATCATACCCGGCGGACTGACGCGCGTGGCTCTCAAAGAGGGCTCGCTCGTGGTCAATTCCAGCCAGGGCGGCGGCACCAAGGACACCTGGGTACTGAGGGACTGAAGCGAAGCACATGGCACTACTCGGACGCACCGCCAACGGCCTGTTCTGGATGTCCCGCTATATCGAGCGGGCCGAGAACATGGCTCGCCTCGTCGACGCCGGACAGCGGCTGTCGATGACCAACCTGTCCTCGGACGAACCCGACGAATGGCAGTCGGTGCTGGTCTCGGCCGGCGTCGAGGCGGCCTATCTGGCCAAATACACCGAATACGACACCGCCTCGATCATCGACTTCCTGCTGCGCGACCGGGACAATCCATCGAGCGTGCGCTCGTCCATCGACACGGCGCGGATGAACGGGCGGATGGTGCGGACCGCCCTCACCCGCGACCTGTGGGAGACGATCAACGAGAGCTGGCTGATCATCAAGAGCCGGCTCGACAAGCCGCTGAACCCGCTCGAACTGACGGCCATCCTGGAACTGGTGAAACGCCAGACGGCGCTGATCCGGGGCGTCTTCCACGGCACGATGCTGCGCAACGAGATCTTCGACTTCTGCTCTCTCGGCGCCTTCATCGAGCGGGCCGACAACACCGCCCGCATCCTTGACGTGAAATACTGGGTGCTCCTGCCCGAGCACTCCTCGGTCGGCTCGTCGCTCGACAATTTCCAGTGGGCGTCGATCCTGCGCTCGGTCTCGGCGCACCGCGCCTATGCCTGGGAATATGACGGCGAGTACCGGGCGACGAACATCATCGACTTCCTGATGCTGAACCGCCGGCTGCCGCGCTCGCTGGCCTATTGCTACCTCTGCATCGAGGAAAGCCTGAAATATCTGAACCGGAACTACGAGACCCAGCACCCCTGCTCGCGCACAGCCAGCGACATCACACGCAAGCTGTCGGACGCCTCGGTGAAGGAGATCATCGACGGCGGCATGCACGAGTTCCTCGAGAACTTCATCATCGAGAACAACCGGGTGGCCAGGGAGATCGCCGAGAGCTACCGCTTCTACGCCTGATAGTGGCAAGACGGCTTCGCTCGCCTGCGAACCGTAACCCCGACGACCAATAACCATTGCGGAAGGCGCGCGGCCTGCACAAAGATGCAGCCGCGCGCGGATAGCTGATTCGTCCTGCGCGCCCCAGGGGGATGTCAGCCAAAATGACCTATTGCGTGGGGCTCCTCGTCGATCGTGGCCTCGTTTTCATGTCGGATACCCGCACCAATGCGGGCATCGACAACATTTCCGTCGTCTCGAAGATGAAGACGTGGGAGGTACCGGGCGAGCGCTTCCTGTGCCTGCTCAGCGCCGGCAATCTGGCCACCACCCAGTCGACCGTGTCGCTTCTGGAAGAGCGCCTGCTCGCGCCCTCGGAGCGCCAGCCGGCGATCCTCACCCAGCCGTCGATGTTCCAGACCGCCAAGCTGGTCGGCGAGACGATCAAGGAGGTCATCTCCTACACGACGCCGGCCGGCCAGTCGGCCGATGCGCTGTTCTCGGGCACCTTCATTCTCGGCGGCCAGATCAAGGGCGGGCGTCCGCGCCTCTTCCTGATCTATCCGGAAGGCAATTTCATCGAGGCCGGGCCCGACAATCCCTTCTTCCAGATCGGCGAGCACAAATACGGCCGGCCGATCATCATCCGCACCTACGATCCGCAGATGAGCCTGGAAGACTGCGCCAAGCTGCTGCTGGTCTCCTTCGATTCGACCATCCGCTCGAACCTGTCGGTCGGCGCGCCGATCGACATGCAGTTCTACGAGACCGACACGATGGTGGCCGGCTACAAGCGACGCTTCGAATTGTCGGACCCGTATTACCAGGAGATCTCGGGCGGCTGGTCCGATGCCCTCAAGGATGCATTCGATCGCCTGCCGCCTTTCCAGCGTTAGAACGCTACAGGTCAAGACACGGGCCGTGCATCGGCATTAATCTTGCGGAAAAGATTGTTCGCAATACTGACGGAACACAGGAAACTGTTTCGGCATGACGCGGACACTCACCCAGCAACCTCTGACGACACGCGGCTTGTGCAAGCTGGCGGGCATCACGCTTTGCGGTGTGCTGTCCTGCATGGCGGTCGCGCTCATCTACAACGCGGCGCTGTTTCGCAACGCCGATCCCGAGGCCTTCCGGCTCGCGATGATCTGCGCGGTGGTCGTGCCGACCATCCTCGGCGGGCCGCTCTTCGTCTTCCTGTCGCTGAAGCTGCGCGAGCTGCGCGTCCTGAATCGCCGCCTCGAGATCGTCGCCGCCCATGACGGGCTGACGACATTGCTCAACCGGCGGGCCTTCACCGAGCGGGTCGAGGCGCGGCTGGAATCCATGGCCACGGATGGCCTGGCCGGCGCGCTGTTCCTGATCGATGCGGATTTCTTCAAGTCGATCAACGACCGCTACGGCCACGCGACCGGCGACCGGGCGCTCAAGGCGATCGCGCTGCGGCTGCAGGATTCGGTCCGCGAGGGCGACATCATCGGCCGCCTGGGCGGCGAGGAATTCGGCGTGCTGCTCGCCGATGTGGATCGTCACGCTTCGATGCAGATCGCCGAACGGATGCGCGAAGCCGTGGCGACGATGGAACTGGCGTCGCCGGAGGGCAAGCCGGTGCCGGTGTCGGTGAGTGTCGGCGGCGTCATCTTCGACCGGCCGGTCGGCTACAGCTATCTCTACCAGGAGGCCGACAACCGGCTCTACGAGGCCAAGGCCCGCGGGCGGAACCGCGTCGTCGTGCGCGACACCGCCCCCGCCGCGGCCGCCGCCGCTGCGCCGGATCGGGTCAGCGCCTGACGGCTGCGCCCGCCTGCTCAGCGTTCGCGGCGGAGCCCCTTGGCGTCGAGCTCGGCCAGATAGGCCTGCCAGCGCGTGTCCTTCTCGCGGAACAGCTCAGCAAGATAGCTCCAGCTGAAGATGCCGGTATCGTGACCGTCGTCGAAGCCGATGCGCACGGCATAGTTTCCGACCGGCGCCACCGAGGCGATGGCCACGTCGATCTTGCCGCCGACGGTCTTGCGCTGGTCCGGCGAATGGCCCTGAACCTCAGCCGACGGCGACATCACCCGCAGCATTTCGGCCGACAGATCCTGGCGGGCGCCGCCGGCCTGGACGAGCACCAGCGTGCGCCGGTCGGGCGTGACGCGGATTTCCTGTGGCGGCGCGACGGTGTCGGTCATGGCAGTTTCGCCTCCTGGGCGTGTTTCAATTTGTCTGGCAATGGTTTGTTCGATGCGTCGCGCTTGACCCGCACGCACCGCGCTTCCACATTCGCGGGCATGGACATCCACATCACCCTCGCCTGCGAGGCCGCAATCTCATGAGTCTCGTCCCCGACATCAAGACCGCGGTCTCCGAAGGCCGGTCGCGAACCGACGCGTTTCCGGAGATGATCGACCCGTTCGGCCGGGCAGTAACCTATCTGCGCGTGTCGGTCACGGACCGCTGCGATTTTCGCTGTGTCTACTGCATGGCCGAGGACATGACGTTCCTGCCCAAGCGCGACCTGCTGACGCTGGAAGAGCTCGACCGGCTGTCCAGCGCCTTCATCGCCAAGGGCGTGCGCAAGCTGCGGCTGACCGGCGGCGAGCCGCTGGTGCGCAAGAACATCATGCATCTGGTGCGCTCTCTGTCGCGGCATCTGGAATCGGGCGCGCTCGAAGAGCTGACCCTGACCACCAACGGCTCGCAGCTCGCCCGCTTCGCCGACGAACTGGCCGATTGCGGGGTCAAGCGCCTCAACGTCTCGCTGGACACGCTCGATCCCGACAAGTTCAAGCAGATCACCCGCTGGGGCGAACTCGACCGGGTGATGGGCGGCATTCGCGCCGCGCAGGCCGCCGGAATCAAGATCAAGCTCAATGCGGTCGCCCTGAAGGGCTTCAACGAGGACGAGATCCCCGGCATGATCGAGTGGGCCCATGGCCAGGGCATCGACTTCACGCTGATCGAGACGATGCCGCTGGGCGAGATCGACGAGGACCGCACCGACCAGTATCTGCCGCTCAGCCAGGTGCGCCGCGATCTGTCCCAGCGCTGGACGCTGAACGACATCCCCTACAAGACGGGCGGTCCGGCACGTTACGTGGAAGTGGCCGAGACCGGCGGGCGGCTCGGCTTCATCACGCCGATGACCCACAATTTCTGCGAAAGCTGCAACCGCGTCCGCGTCACCTGCACGGGCACCCTCTTCATGTGCCTGGGTCAGGAAGACGCCGCGGATCTCCGGGCGCCGCTGCGCGCCTCGGAGGGCGACGAATTGCTGTCGAACGCCATCGACGAGGCGATCGGCCGCAAGCCGAAGGGACATGACTTCATCATCGACCGCGACACGAGCAAGCCCTCGGTATCGCGGCACATGAGCATGACCGGAGGATAATGATGCGCCTTGAACGATTGTCCGTTGCCGCGCTGGCCCTGGCGGCGGCGCTGACCTCTGCCGCGCCGGCCAACGCCGACGACGTCACCTATCGCAACGAACGCTTCGGCACGACGGCGAGCTTTCCCGCCGAAGCCTTTCCGAACCAGCTGCCGGCGCCCACCAATGGCGACGGTCTCGGCTGGAGCTCGCCGGAGGGCGCGGAGATCTTCATCTATGCCCGGCCGCGCGAACCCGGCGAAACGCCCCAGGCGGTGGTGGGGCAGCGCGCCGATACGGACGAGGTCACCTATGACCGGTCCGGCAAGCGCTGGGCCGTCGTCTCGGGCTATCGCGACGGCCGGATCTTCTACGAGCGCTACATCTTCCGCGGCGATCTCGTGCATTCGGTCTCGATCCGCTACCCGGAATCGGAGCGCGAGACCTATGACAAGCTGGTCGGCCCGATCACCATGACGCTGGACGGGCCCGCGCGCGACTGAGCCGCAAAGGGAGGCGCCCGTCGCCGGGCGCCTCGCGATCAGGCCCGTTCGCTCTCGCGATAGGCTTCCTTGACGGTCTCGACCACGGCCTGCGGCGCCTGCTGCGCGGCCTCGCCGACCGGCTCGTCTTCGGTCAGCAGCGTCTTCTGCGTCGCGGACGTCCCCAGATCGTCGATCATGCTCTGCGTGCGCATGGCCTCGAGATTGGCCATCGCGGCTTCGCGCAACTGATCGATCGCGGCGGCGGTCCGCGGCGCGACGGCCAGCGCCCGGGTCGCGGACGCACCGGTCACCGGCGCGCTGTCGCGGTTCGCCGTCGAGGAAGCCGCTGCATTGCTGGACGATGCGCCTGCGCCGGATGACGAGGACGACGTGCCGGCGGTCCCGGCATTCGCCGACGCCGACTGGGTCTCGTTCGACGAGGTGCCGTTGGCCGGCGACGCCGAGGCGCCCGAACCGCTGTTCGCTTCAGCCGGCGGCGGCGTCTGCTCGCTGGGCTGGGGCTGGCTGCTGGGCGGCGGCGTCTGCCGACTGCCGGGTGAGACGAGATCGATCAATGCCATAGGTTACGCTCCTGGATACAAAGAGACGGAGACTTACGCCGGCACGACTTTCCACGGTTTTGCAGAAATCGTTAAAGTTGCAATCACAACGACGTGACGGCTTTTCGGCATAGGGAATGACGCATTTGCAGTCGCGTGGTCGCCGTCAAAGCGCTAAGGCTGCCTGACACTTCTCCAGCAACCGATCCGGCGGCTTCCCTTGCTCAGCGACAACGCCCGCGCCGCGCTTTTCATGCTCGTTTCCATGGCGGGCTTCGTCGTCAACGACACCTTCGTGAAGCTGGCGGCCGACCACATCTCGCCGCCCCAGATCATGGCCGTGCGCGGCGTCGCCGCCTCGCTGCTGCTGTTCCTCCTGGCCTGGCGGATGGGCGCGCTGCGCCCCCTCGCCATGGCGATGAAGCCGCGGCTCTTGGTGCGCACCATCGCCGACATCACCGCGACCCTGTCCTACATCACCGCCCTGTCCCACATGCCCATCGCCAACGCCTCGGCGATCTTCCAGGCGCTGCCGCTGACTGTCACGCTGGGCGCGGCGCTGTTTCTCGGCGAGCCCGTCGGCTGGCGGCGCTGGGCGGCGATCGCCGTCGGCTTCGTCGGCGTCCTCGTCATCGTGCGCCCGGGCACCGACGGCTTCACCATCTATTCCCTCGCGGTGCTGGCCTCGGTGGCCGCATCGGCGGTTCGCGACCTGACGACCCGGCGCATGGACCCGAAGGTGCCGTCGCTGTTCATTGCCATGATCACCGCGATCGCCGTCTCGCTGCTCGGCTGGCTGCTGATCCCGCTGGCGGGCGGCTGGCGGCCGATGCCGGCCTTGACGCTGGTCCATCTGAGCTGCGCGGCGGCGTCCATCGCCGTCGGCTACATCTTCATCGTCCAGGCGATGCGGATCGGCGACATGGGCTTCGTCGCGCCCTTCCGCTATGCGGTCCTCGTCTTCGCGCTGATCCTCGGGCTCGTCGTCTTCGGCGATCTGCCCTCGCCGCTGACGCTGCTGGGCGCGGCCATCGTGGTGGCGAGCGGACTTTACACCCTATATCGGGAACGGGTCCGGGGCGTCGCCGCGCCGGTCAAGACACAGGTGCACTGATGCTGAGGGATACTCCCGGTCACGACGCCGAGCCGACGGTCCTGCCGACGGCCGGAACGCCTCCCGCCGCCGCACCGCTCACGGGCGCCGCCGCGCGCCGCCCGATGCTGGTCACGCTGATGATCGCCTCGGCGCTGTCGCCGCTGGCCATCAACATCTTCATTCCGTCGATGGCCTCGATCGCCGCGGATCTGTCGGCCGACGGCGCGACGGTCGGCCTCGGCCTATCGCTCTATCTGGTGGCGACGGCGCTGATCCAGCTCGTCGCCGGACCGCTCTCCGACCGCTACGGACGCCGGCCGATCATTCTCGGCGGCATGGTGCTGTTCCTCGTCGGCACGCTGCTCTGCCTGATGGCCGATGACGTGGTGCTGTTCCTCGTCGGCCGTGTCGTGCAGGCGGCGAGCGCCACCGGCATCGCGCTATCGCGGGCCATCGTGCGCGACGTTTACAGCCGCGAGCGGGCGGCCGCGATGATCGGCTACGTCACCATGGGGCTTGCCGTCGCGCCGATGATCGGGCCGCTGATCGGCGGCGTCCTCGATACCGCCTTCGGCTGGCGCAGCGTCTTCTGGCTGCTGACCGGCATCGGCATCGTGACGATCGTGCTTCTCGCCTTCGACCTGTCGGAGACCAACAGCGAGACCGGGCGGCCGATCCTGCCGCAGCTGCGGGCCTATGGCGAACTCGCTGGCTCCTCGGCCTTCTGGATCTATGTCGGCACGTCGTCGCTCACCTCGGCGGTGTTCTTCGGCTTCCTCGGCGGCGCGCCCTTCATTGCCATGACGGTGCTGGGCATGACGCCGGCCGGCTACAGCGTCTGGTTCGCGCTCTGCGCCATCGGCTACATGCTCGGCAATTTCGCCACTGCGCGGCTCTCGGAACGCTTCCGCATCAAGACCATGATGGTCACCGGCGCGGTGATCTCGCTGGCCGCGACCAGCCTGTCGCTGGCGCTGATCGCCGGCGGGCTGTTGTCGCCGCTGACGCTGTTCGCCCCGATGCTCTTTGTCGGCTTCGGCAACGGGCTGGTGCTGCCGACGGCGACCGCCGGCGGCGTCAGCGTCATGCCGCAGGCCGCCGGGGCCGCCGCAGGCATGCTCGGCGCCTGCCAGATCGGCGTCGGGGCCCTCAGCTCGATCCTCGCGGCGCTTCTGGCCACCGGCAGCGGCGGCGCCGTCGGCCTGCTCCTGCTGATGACCGGGATCGCCATTGCCGGCCTCGGCGTGGCGCTGTCGGCCAAGCGCGTGAACGCCGCCGGCTGACGCCAATGATGGTTTCATCCGAAAGCGCTTGGCGGTTGCCTCACCCGGCAAAAATTGCCAGCATTGGCGCCATAACAGGCATGCCTTCCTGACAGGCCGCACCGGCCCGGGCATGCCCTCTACCCACAAGAGGTTTTCATGCGTCTCACCCGAACTCTCGCCCTTGCCGCCACCGTTGCCGCCCTCGCCCTGGGCCACGCTCAGGCGCAGGAGAGCGACGCCGACAAGGACTGGTCGAAGGTCGTCATCGGCACCGAAGGCGCATATCCGCCGTTCAACTTCCTCGACGCCTCCGGCGAACTGCAGGGCTTCGACGTCGACATCGCCAAGGCGCTGTGCGCCGAGATGAAGGTCGAGTGCAGCTTCGTCACCCAGGATTGGGACGGCATCATCCCGGCGCTGCAGAACGGCAATTTCGACGCGCTCGTCGCCTCGATGTCGATCACGCCGGAGCGTGAGGAGCAGATCGCCTTCACCAACAAATATTACCAGACCCCGCCGGCCATCGCCGTGCCGAAGGATTCCGACATCACCGAAGCCACCGCCGAGGCCCTGGCCGGCAAGGCGATCGGCGCGCAGACCTCGACCACCCATGCGCGCGCCGCGGAAAGCTACTTCCCCGACGCCGACGTCCGCCAGTACCCGACCGCCGAGGAATACAAGCTCGACATCGAGAGCGGCCGCGTCGACGCGGTGGTCGATGACGTCGTGGTGCTGGACGAGTGGCTGAAGAGCGACGCCGGCGCCTGCTGCAAGCTCCTCGACACGCTGAAGGCCGACCCGGCGATCTACGGCAAGGGCATCGGCATCGGCCTGCGCCAGGGCAGCGACAAGCTGGCCGGCATGTTCAACGACGCCATCGCCGCGATCCGCGAGAACGGCACCTATGACGAGGTGCAGAAGAAGTATTTCGAGTTCGACGTCTACGGCGAGTAAGCCCGGACCCGAATGATGCGAAGCCGCGGCGGGGCGACCCGCCGCGGCTTTTTCATGCGCGATCGATCCCGGCGGTCAGCCCAGATCGTACTGCCATTCGGACGGCCGGAAGGCGTAGGCGGCGTCGCCCGCACCCTTGACCACATGGCCGATGCTGGGAAACGCGATGTGCATGCCGGCAATGCGCGTGCGATTGGCCGCGACATCCGCCAGCAGCGCCTCGCGCGTGGCGATCGCCGCCTGCGGATCGCCGTCGAAGGCGATGCCGACATCCGGGCGGGCGAACTGGATGGCGCCGGCGTGGACGATGTCGCCCCAGACCAGGAGGCCATCGGCGCCCTCGCCGATCATATAGCCGCAATGGCCGGGCGTGTGGCCGAAGAGCTCGCGGGCGGCGATGCCGGGCACGACGTCGCCGGCCGCCGCGAAGGTCTTCACCTTGTCGCCGGCGACCTCCATCGCAGTGCGGGCCGCGTCGAAGAAGCCCTTCACCGAATCCGGCGCCGCGTCGCGGTTCTCGATGCTGGTCCAGAAATCGTACTCGGCCTTGTGGACATGAACGGTCGCGTTCGGGAAGGCGAGCTTGCCGTCGAGCACCAGCCCGCCGACATGGTCGGGATGCAGATGGGTCAGGAGCACCGCGTCGATGTCCTCGGGCGGGATGCCGGCCGCCGTCAGGCGATCCTGCAGCTTGCCCATCTGCGGGAAGGCGCCCGCGCCGCCGGTGTCGATCAGCACCGTCTGCTCGGCCAGATGCACGACATAGGCGTTGACGCCGGTGGTCACCGGCGGGGCGCCCTTGAAGGCTTCGTCGAGCAGGCGTTCGGCCTCGGACGCCTCGATATTGGACAGAAGCGCGATGTCGAGGTCGAGATAGCCGTCGGAGACCGCGGTGACGATCGCCTTGCCGACGCGAATCTGCTGGACCGGCAGCACCTGGCTCGTCGGCGTGGGTGCCTTGGCGGCGGCCGGCAGCGCGCCGAGGCGCAACAGGACGGGGGCGCTCAGCGCCCCGGCAACGAAGTGGCGGCGGGAAACGGGCATGGCGGAGGCTCCTTGATGTTGGGAGCGTGGAAATATCGCCGCGTCCGGCCAATGCAATGAAACGGTGTGTCCGCCCGGCTTGATGATCCCGCCGGTGGCGGCTAACCATGGATTTTGATGGATCATTACTGGACGCTCATCGGCTTTGGCCCCACGGGATGGGGAGACGACATCGCCTGGGGCGTCCTCGTCACCGTTTCGCTCGGCCTCGCGACGCTGCCGATCGGCCTCGTCTTCGGCTTCCTCCTGTCGCTCGCGAAACAGTCCGACGACCGCTATCTGAACCTGTCGGCCAACATCTACACGACGATCTTCCGGGGCCTGCCGGAGCTGTTGACGCTGTTTGTCGTGTATTTCGGCGCCAACGGCCTGCTGCGCTCCCTCACCCAGTCGACCGGCCTGCCGGACATCGCCCTGTCGAGCTTCGTGTCCGGCATGATCGCGCTGGGCTTCGTCTTCTCGGCCTTCGCCAGCGAGGTCTTCCTGTCGGCCTTCCGGGCGATTCCCCCCGGTCAGCGCGAGGGCGCCGCGGCGCTCGGCCTCGGTCCGGCGCGGATCATGATTCTCGTCATCCTGCCGCAGATCATCCGCATCGCCCTGCCGGGCCTCGCCAATCTGTGGATGAACCTCCTGAAGGACACGGCGCTGGTCTCGGTCATCGGGCTTGCCGACATCATGCGCCAGACCGGCATCGCGGCGCGCGTGACGCGCGAGCCGTTCTACTTCTTCGGCGTGGCGATCGTGCTCTACCTGGTGCTCACCATGCTGTCCTCGATCGCCATCGGCGGCATCGACCGCTGGACGAAGCGCGGGGACGTGGCGAAATGAGCAATGCCGCAATGGCCGCGCCGCCGGTGGTCAAGCCGAAGCCGAAGATCGGCGGGCTGATCGCGATCGGCATCTGGATCGCCATCTCCATCGGGCTGGCGATCTACATCATCCGCGGCTTCGATCCGACCTTGTTCACGCGCTTCGGCCCGTCCTACCTGTCGGGCCTGTGGATCACCGTCACGCTGGTCGTCGGCTCCTTCGTCTGCGGGGCCGCCGTGTCCCTGCCGGTGGCGCTCGGCCGCATGTCGGCCAACCCGGTGGCGCGCACCCTCGCCTTCGTCTTCGTCTATTTCTTCCGCGGCACGCCGCTGATCGCCCAGATCTTCCTCGTCTATTACGGCTTCGGCCAGTTCCGCGGCGCCTTCGAGACGGTCGGCCTGTGGTGGTTCTTCCGCGAGGCCTGGTACTGCGCGCTGTTCTCGCTGACCCTCAACACGGCGGCCTATCAGGCCGAGATCCTGCGCGGCGCCATCCAGAGCGTGCCGACCGGCCAGTGGGAGGGCGCCCGGTCGCTGGGCATGCCGCGGGTGGTGATCTTCTTCAAGGTGATCCTGCCCCAGGCGATGATCGTGGCGCTGAGGCCCTATGCCAACGAGATCATCCTGATGATCAAGGCCTCGGCGATCGTGGCGATCATCACCGTCTACGATCTCTTCGGCGAGACGCGGCAGGCCTATTCGCGCACCTTCGACTTCCAGACCTATGTCTGGGCGGCGGTGCTGTATCTCGCCATCGTCGAGGGGCTGAGACACGCGACCAACTTCATCGAGCGGCGGCTGACCCGGCATCTGAAGCGCTAGCTTAGGAGCCGGATCGGCCACCGGATTGAAACGCGAGGCGACCGGACAAGGTCACTCGCATCGCAGAACGACATATTGGGGGAGTGAGAACATGGCGAAAGTTGCATTCATCGGTCTCGGCGTCATGGGATATCCGATGGCCGGACATCTCAAGGCAAAGGGCGGCCACGACGTGACCGTCTTCAACCGGTCCGCCGCCAAGGCGCAGAAATGGGCCGATGAGCATGGCGGCGCCCATGCCGCGACGCCGCGCGAAGCCGCCAAGGACGCCGACTTCGTGTTCTGCTGCGTCGGCAATGACGACGATGTGCGCTCGGTGATCTACGGCAACGACGGCGCCTTTGCCGGCATGAAGGCCGGCGCCATGCTGATCGACAACACCACCGCCTCGGCGGAGCTCGCCCGCGAGCTGGCGGAAGCGGCCAGCGCCAAGGGCTTCAAGTTCATCGACGCGCCCGTCTCGGGCGGCCAGGCCGGCGCCGAGAACGGCGCCCTCACCGTGATGTGCGGCGGCGAACAGGCGGATTTCGATGCGGCCAAGCCGGTCATCGACGCCTATGCCAAGATGGTCGGCCTGATGGGCCCGGCCGGCGCCGGTCAACTCACCAAGATGATGAACCAGATCTGCATCGCTGGTCTCGTTCAGGGCCTGTCAGAGGCGATCGCCTTCGGCAAGAAGTCCGGCCTCGACATCGAGAACGTCGTCAGCGTGATCTCCAAGGGCGCCGCGGGCTCCTGGCAGATGGAGAACCGCCACAAGACCATGAATGCCGGCGAGTACGAGCACGGCTTCGCCATCGAATGGATGCGCAAGGATCTCGGCATCTGCCTCGCCGAGGCCAAGCGCAACGGCGCCACCCTGCCGGTCACCGCGCTGGTCGACCAGTTCTATGCCGAGGTCGAGGCGATGGGCGGCAAGCGCTGGGACACTTCGGCACTGCTCGCCCGCCTGGAGCGCTGAGCCGCTTCACCTGCTGCATGAAGTGGCGGCCAGATCGATTCCAGTCTGGCCGCCAAGCTATTGATATCGCGCACCGATCGCCGGTTCAGGTCTCGCGCGGTTCCTTGTCGAGGACCATGTAGTCCAGCGGCATCTGCGTCGTGTACTTGATCTGCTCCATGGCGAAGGACGAGGACACGTCGCGGATCTCGATCTTCGAGATCATGCGCTGATAGAAGGCGTCATAGGCGGCGATGTCCGGCACGACGACGCGCAGCAGGTAATCCACGTCGCCGCTCATGCGGTAGAATTCCATCACTTCAGGAAACTCGCCGATCACCTCGGAGAAGCGCTTCAGCCATTCGTTGGAATGGGAATTGGTGCGGATCGAGACGAAGACGGTGACGCGGGCATTCACCTTGACCGGGTCGAGGATCGCCACGCGGCGGCGGATGACCCCCTCCTCCTCCAGCTTCTGGATGCGGCGCCAGCACGGCGTGGTCGACAGGCCGACGCGCTTGGCGACGTCGGCCACCGCCAGCGTCGCGTCTTCCTGCAGCAGTCTCAGTATCTTCTTGTCCAACCGGTCCATCGACGTGTCACTCCTGTCCTTGCGCCAGAGGATTACAGGAGCCGGCGGCAAATCGGTAGGGTGGCCGAACAATCGCCCGCTCAGACAAGCTCACCGACGCGCCCGCGCAGTTCCGGCAGCAATTCCTCGCCGAACCAGGGGTGGCGCTTCAGCCAACCGCTGTTGCGCCAGGACGGATGCGGCAGCGGCAGGACGGGAGCAAAGCGCCCGCCCCCGGCGAGGATCGTCCGCCAGTTCGCCACCGTCTCGGTCAGGGTCCGCCCGGCGCCGGAGGCGATGTGGAAGCGCTGGGCATGCTGGCCGATCGCCAGGATCAGCTCGATCTGCGGCATAGCCGCCATCGCCCGGTCGTGCCACGTGGCGCGGCATTCGATGCGCGGCGGGCGGTCGCCGCCCTTCGGATCCGTGCCGGGAAAGCAGAAGCCCATGGGCAGGATCGCCACCCGCGCGCGATCGTAGAAGACCTCCGGCGACAGCCCCAGCCAGTCGCGCAGGCGGACGCCCGACGGATCGTTGAACGGCGTCGTCGAGCGGTCGGCGAGGTTGCCGGGCGCCTGGCCGGCGATCAGCAGCCGGGCCGTGCCGGAAAGAGTGAGCACCGGATTGGGCGTGACCGGCAGCGGCGGCCCGACCGGCGCGTCGCGGCAGATCCGGCAGGCGCGGATCGTGTCGTAGAGCGCCGCCGGGTTCTCGGCCGCTGCCGACGTCAAGGTGACGTCAGGCCGTCGCGCTGGGCCGTGCCGAGATCTCGGCGTACCAGCGCGCGACGTTGGAAAGGTTGTCCGGCAGGTCGATCTTCGCCGGTTTCATGAAGTCCATGGCGACGAGGCCGGTAATGTCGGCGATGCTGTAGTCGGCGCCTGCGGCGAAGCGGTTGTCGGCGAGATGCTGGTCGAGAAGGGCCAGGAAGTCGAGCGCCTTGGGGCGGTTCGCCGCGCCCCATTCGGCGATCTGCGGCACTTCCCATTCGGCCATCGCCGGATGGGTGTGGCGGAAGGCGGCGGCGACGCAGGCGTAGAAGCCGAGCTCGATGCGGCGGTTCCACATCTCCACCAGGGCGCGGCCGAGAGCGCCGGTGCCGAACAGCGCCGGCTCGGGATGCAGTTCCTCGAAATAGCGGCAGATGGCGACGGATTCGGTCAGGATCGTGCCGTCGTCGAGTTCAAGGACAGGAAGCCGCTGCAGCGGATTGCGGCGGCTGATCTCCTCGGACCGATGGCCGAGCTTGGCCATGTCCACCGCCTCGGTCGGCACCGACAGGCCCTTCTCGGCCAGGAAGATCCGCACCCGGCGCGGATTGGGCGCGCGGCCACCGTCGAACAGCTTCATCGTAGAGATCCTCCCACTTTTTTTTCACCCCGAGCATTAGGCACGCGCCCGTCCGGCGGCAAGCCCGCATCCCCCGCCATGGGGGCGACGGCGCCCTGCGGCGGCGGGTCCGCGCCGGCGCTTTTCCCCAGACAAACTCGACATTTCGGGAATCCTTAAGAGAGTTTCTTAATCTCCTCGAAACATCATGGGCGCTCCGGCAAGCGTATGCAGGCGATCGATCGCGTTCATGACAATCGCAGCTCCCCACTCCTACGACCACACGGTCATCGCCAGACGACGGGCCGCCCGCAATGGCGACCTGACCCGGACGCTGAAGGCCGCGCGGGAACGTCTGTCGGCGCGTGGCGGGCTGCAGCCGAACTTCGAACGCGAGCTCCTGGTCCAGCATGCCGCGGCGATCCAGGCGGCGGCGATCGTCCTGCCCCTGCCGGTCATCCTCACCGGATTCGGCCTTTCGATCTTCACCGGTCCGCTGCCGGCGATCCTGTGGACCGGCTTCGCCCTGCTCGGCCATTTCGCCCTGGTCGTCGTGTCGCGGCGGTTTCCGGCCGACAACCTGACGCGCGCCGGCATCACCCGCTGGTCGCGGATCTTCCTTGCCGGCCATGTGGCGGCCGGCCTGTCCTGGGCGTATCTGGCGACGCTGGCCTGCGCCGAATGCCAACCGCTGCGCTTCGAGCTCTTCCAGTTCACGGTGATCTTCCTCGCCATCGCGATGATCGCCATGGTGTCCTCGACGCTGCGCGCCGTCGTCCCGCTCACCTTCCTGCCGACCATCCTGGTGCTCGGCTACGGCATCGTCACCACGGCCCAGCCCATGGCCTCGGCGATGTACGGTGTCCTGATCGGCGCCGTGCCGTTCTTCGCCTTCGTTGCCGAGATGCTGCGCCGCGCCAGCATCGCCCGGCTGAAGCACCAGAGCGAGAAGGACGAGCTGATCGCCGAGCTGGAAATGGCGAAGATCATGTCCGACGAGGCCCGCAGCCGGGCCGAAGAGGCCAACCTCGCCAAGTCGCGCTTCCTGGCGACGATGAGCCACGAGCTGCGCACGCCGCTGAACGCCATTCTCGGCTTCTCCGAAGTGATGAGCAACGAGATCCTTGGCCCCATCGGCAACGAATCCTACAAGGACTACATCGCCGACATCCATGCCTCGGGGCAGCATCTGCTCGGCCTGATCAACGAGATCCTCGACCTGTCGCGGGTCGAGGCCGGGCGCTATGCCCTCAGCGAGGAAGCCGTCGACATCGTCGCCATCGCCCGCGACTGCCTCGGCTATGTCCGGGTGAAGGCGGAAGCCAAGGACCTGGTCATCGGCGCCGAGTTCGAAGCCGGCCTGCCGGCCATGTGGGCCGACGAGCGCTCGCTGCGCCAGATCATCCTCAACCTCCTGTCGAACGCGGTGAAGTTCACCCCGCGCGGCGGCGAGATCACCCTGCGCGTCGGCTGGACCGCCGGCGGCGGCCAGTATCTGGCGGTCAAGGACAATGGTCCGGGCATCCCCGAGGAGGAGATCCCGATCGTCCTGTCGTCCTTCGGCCAGGGCTCCATCGCCATCAAGAGCGCCGAACAGGGCACCGGCCTCGGCCTGCCGATCGTCCAGGCGCTGATGAAGATGCATGACGGCTCGTTCGAGCTGCGCTCGCGGCTGCGCGAGGGCACCGAGGCGATCGCGATCTTCCCCAATTCCCGCGTCCTGGAAGTCATGCCGGCCCTCGACGAATACGCCTGACGCCTCGGCACCGTGGCGGATTTCCAGCCGGACGCAACGACGCGGCGCGCTTGTAGGTCACGGCCCGAAAGGCCATATCCGGGTCATGAAACGCGGTGCGACGACGCCCGCCGACGCCCCGATTGTGACACCGACGCGCCGCGGACCCATGAGCATCGAAAGCCCCTGCATCTCCCTGTGCGCGATCGATCCCCGGTCCGGCTATTGCTTCGGTTGCGGCCGCACGGGCGAAGAGATCGGCGCGTGGATCGCCTTCTCCCCCGAACAGCGCCGCGCCGTGATGGACACCCTGCCGGCCCGCATGGCGACGATCGAGCGCCCGGCCCGGCGCGAAACCAGGCGACGGCGGCTGGAACGCGAACGGGCCGAAGCGCAAGGAGCGGACGATGCGTAGAGGCAGCCTCCTCTGGATCATCCTCGCCATTCTCGGCGTGGCGTGCCTGGCCCTCGTCCTCAACCAGGACGGCACCATTGCCGGCCTGCCGGACAACCAGTTCGCCAGCCTCGCCTATTACGGCGTCTGGGGGCTGGCGCTGGCTTCCGGCGCGATCCTGTTCCTGCGAACCAACCTCGCCGGCGCGCTCAAGGGCGCGGCGATCTGGGGCCTCGCCTTCCTCGTGCTGATCGCCGCCTATGGCTTTGCGCCGGAACTCTCGGCCCTGAAGGACCGTGTCGTCGCCGTCCTCGTGCCCGGCACACTGGTTTCGCTCGGCGACGGCACCGAGGGCAGCCGCTTCATGTCGCTGCGCGGCGCCGACGACCATTTCCATCTCGACGGCGAGATCGACGGCAAGCCCATCTCGTTCATGGTCGATACCGGTGCCTCGATGATCGCGCTCGACCGCTCGACGGCCGAATCCGTCGGCATCGACACGACGCGACTGCGCTATTCGCAGCAGGTGATGACGGCCAATGGCGTCGTCGGCGCGGCGCCGGTGCGGCTCGACGAGGTGCGGGTCGGCGACATCGTGCGGCACGGCGTGACGGCCGCGGTGACGGAGAGCGACGGCCTCGGCGTCGCACTGCTCGGCATGAGCTTTCTCAACACCCTCACCTCCTTCGACTTTCGCGGCGACCGGCTAATCCTGACCGACTGAACGACTGTCTCAGAGCAGCGAATAGGCGAAGCGCGCGGCGACGATCAGAAGAAACGCGCCGAAGCCGAGCTCGAGCTGGCGGCGGGTCAGCCGGTGGGCCAGCGCGGCGCCCAGCGGCACCGCCAGGATCGAGGCCGGCGCGATCAGGAGCACCGCCGCCAGGCTGACGAAGCCGATGCTGTAGGCCGGCAGCAGCGGATCGCCCCAGCCGCCGATGGCGTAGGAGAGCAGGCCGGGAACCGAGATCAGCACGCCGACGCCGGCGCTGGTGGCCACCGCCTCGATCATCGGCCGGTTGTAGAGCGTCATGAAGGTGTTGTTCAGGACACCGCCGCCGATGCCCATCAACGAGGACAAGAGGCCGATCAGGAAGCCGGCGACCGAGCGACCGGCAAGGCCAGGCAACTGCTTGCCGAAGGACATCGGCACCTTGCCGAAGACCAGCTTCAGCCCGAGCACCAGGGCCAGCGCCGCGAAAATGCCGCGTAACTCGCCCGAAGAGGCCGCCGCGGCGACCATGGCCCCCGCGATCGCCCCGAGCGGGATCGCCACGACCCATTCCTTCAGGAGCCGCCAGTCGACGACGCCGCGCCGCCAGTGCGAGACCAGCGAGCGGATCGAGGTCGGCACGATGATCGCCAGGGACGAGCCGATGGCCAGATGCATCGAGACTTCGTGGCTGACGCCGAGTTCCTCGAAGGTCTGGTAGAGCACCGGCACGAAGATCGCGCCGCCGCCGATGCCGAACAGGCCGGCGAGGAAGCCCGCGGCCGCAGCCGCTCCGAAGAGCGGCAGGAGGTAGGGAATCAGAGCGGACGCTTCGATCGGCTGCATGGTTCCTCATAGGGGGGAACAGTCGCGAATGCATCCGTTATGTTGCACCGCGGAAAAACCGGCGCGGCTACGCCGAGGTTCGGCGGGAGATCAGCGCCGCAGCATCAGCTGCGACACCATGCGGGCCGCCCGGCCCCAGGGCGGGCCGAGCCGCTCGAAGACGTTTATCGCCCCGACCTTGTAGACCGCCCGGGCATGGCTGAAGCGCAGGAAGCCGTCGCGCCCGTGATAGGCGCCCATGCCGCTCAGGCCGATCCCGCCGAAGGGCAGATTGTCCTGGGCGATGTGCAGGAGCGTGCCGTTCACGGTCACGCCGCCGGAAATCGCCCCGTCGAGGACCCGCGTCTCCGTCCGCTTGTCGCCGGTGAAGCAATAGAGCGCCAGCGGCCGCTCGCGCGAATTGACGATCGCCAGCGCCTCGTCGAGATCGCGATAGGCCACGACCGGCAGGATTGGGCCGAAGATCTCCTCGCGCATCAGGACACTGTCCTCGGGGGCGCCGACGACGATGGCGGGTGCCATCCGTGCCGCGCCCTCCCCCGTTTCGCTCGCCACCGTGTCGGAATGGCGATGCACGGTGGCGCCGGCGACCTCGGCCTCCGCCAGCGCGGCTGCCAGACGGGCATGGTGCCGCTCGCTGATGATGCTGGTGTAGTCGGCATTCGCCGCCGGTTCCGGATAGGCGGATCGCGCTTGCGCCATCGCTGCGGCAACGAAGGCGTCGAGAGATGTCGCGGGCACAAGTACGTAGTCCGGCGCGATGCAGGTCTGGCCGGCATTCAGCCATTTGCCGAAGGCGATCGACCGCGCCGCCGCGTCGACGGAATAGTCCGGGCAGATGATCGCCGGCGACTTGCCGCCGAGTTCCAGCGTCACCGGTGTCAGATTCTCGGCCGCCGCGCGCATCACCTCGCGGCCGACATGGGTCGAGCCGGTGAACAGCAGATGGTCGAAGGGCAGCGCCGAGAACGCCTTGGCGACCGGCACGTCGCCGACGACGACCGTCACCTGGTCGGCGGCGAAATGCTCGGCGACCAGGCGCTGCAGCAGTTCGGAGAAGCGCGGCGTCAGTTCCGACGGCTTCAGCATGGCGCGGTTGCCGGCCGCCAGCGCGTCGGCCAGCGGCGCCAGCGTCAGGATCAGCGGATAGTTCCAGGGCGCCATGATGCCGACGACGCCGAGCGGCTCGTGGCGCACCCAGGCCCGGCCCGGCTGGAAGGTGATGTCGATGCCGCGGCGCTGCGGCTTCATCCATCCGGCAAGCGACTTGGAGGCGTGGCGGATGGCATTGAGGGTCGGGCCGACCTCGAGGAGTTCGGTCTCGGTCTTCGAGCGCTGGCCGAAATCGGCGGAGATCGCCGCGGCGATGGCATCGACATTGCCGACGATCAGCCGGCGCAGACGCGCGAGCGCGTCGCGGCGTGCAACGGCATCCGGTGCCGGCTGGCTGCGCGAGGCCGCATGCTGGCGGTCGAACCGCGCCTGCAGAGTGTCGTCGTTCATGGCGCGATCCGTTCGTGCTGTCGGGTGATCGTCATCGGCGCGGTCGCCGGTGTCAGGCGGCGTGGCGCTTGTCGCCATCCAGCCGCACGGCGGCGAAGGCCTCGCGCAGCAGCTGCGGTCCGGCGTCCGGGCGCACCGCGCCGTCCGACAGGATCTGGCGCCAGCGCCGCGCGCCGGGCATGCCGTTGAACAGGCCGAGCATGTGCCGGGTCACCTGCCCCAGCCGGCCGCCGTTCTCCAGATGCCGCGCGGCGTAATCCGCCATGGTGTCGATCAGCGCGGCATAGTCCACCGGCCGGGGCGCCGCGCCGAAGATGCGGGCATCGACCTCGGTCAGCCGGTCCGGCGTCTGGTAGGCCGCACGGCCCATCATCACCCCGTCGACGCGGTCGAGCTCCTCGACGGCCGCATCCAGCGTCGTCAGCCCGCCATTGAGGCCGACGAACGCCTCCGGCAGCCGCTGCTTCAAGCGGTGGACGCGGTCGTAGTCGAGCGGCGGGATGTCCCGGTTTTCCTTCGGGCTCAGCCCCTGCAGCCAGGCTTTTCGCGCATGGACCCAGATCGTGGTCACGCCGGCGGCAACCGCGGCGTCGGCAAGATCGTCGAGCGCCGGCTCCGGATCCTGCTCGTCGACGCCGATCCGGCACTTCACCGTCACCGGCACGTCGCTTGCCTCGGCCATGGCCGCGAGGCAGCGGCCGACGAGGTCGGGCTCGCGCATCAGGCAGGCACCGAACGCCCCGGACTGCACCCGGTCGGAGGGGCAGCCGACATTCAGATTGATCTCGTCATAGCCGAAATCCGCCGCGATCCGGCAGGCTTCCGCCAGCTTCTGCGGCTCCGAGCCGCCGATCTGCAGGGCCACCGGGTTCTCGACCGCGTCATGGCCGAGCAGCCGGTCGCGGTCGCCATGCAGGATCGCGTCGGCGACGACCATCTCGGTATAGAGCAGCGCATGCCGGGTGAGCTGCCGATGGAAGAACCGGCAATGCCGGTCGGTCCAGTCGATCATCGGGGCCACGGCGAAGCGGCGCGACCGGGCGGCGGAAGGGGATGAAGACGTCTGCATCGCGGAGAGGTAGCCATTTGGCGCCCCGCTGCCAAGCACCGGGGCGTCGAGAAGGCCGGTCAAACCCGCCGCGCGCTACTGGCCGAAGGCGCGGTCGAGGCCGTCGAGGCCGCGTTCCAGCCCGTCGCGCTCCTCGGCGGTCAGCAGTGCCAGCACGTTGCTCTCGGCCTTTTCCACCTTGGGCATCAGCTCGGCATAGACCCTGGAGCCCTCCGCCGTCAGGGCGAGATATTCGAAGCGCCGGTCGGCGGTCGCACGGGTGCGGTGCAGCCAGCCCCGCTCGTCGAGGGCGGAGACGGCGCGGCTGACCTTGGTCTTGTCCATCTCGGTGGCCTCGACGATATGCGACGACGTCACCGTCTCGCCGTCGGCACTGCCAAGGATGACCAGCACGGTGAATTCGGGGGCCGACAGCCGGTGCTCCCTCTTGTGGACCTGGGCGGCGACGCGGCCCAGAACCGTGGCCGCACGGATCAGGCGACTGGTCAGGAACAGGTCGGACCGGCGGTCGGCCGACCGGGATTTTCTTGCCGTGATCTGGCGCGCGGTCATCGTTCTTGTTCCCGGTGGCCGGAGGGGTCGCGGGGAAACAGCCGTGGCGATTGCCGTGCCGACACTTGCACCGCCAATCGTTGGAAACTGATCCGGTCTTGTCCTGTGAACGTCACATGAGCGCCCTGCGTTCCCGACCACCGACCGCTATTCGCCATGCCTTTGCCACAGGAAGGCGCCACGAGGGCCGCCGGCGACGCGCCGCAAGCGCGTCGGCCAAGGCATCACCACAGTCCTCGCTTTGCTTTTTCGGGCGAATTCCCTATAGCTTCGCGCCCAAATCGCTCTTCCAGACATGACAAGGATAATTCATTGTCTTCTACCTTCGACCGGGTCGCGGATATCATCGCCGAGACCAGCGAGATCGACCGCGCCGAGATCACGCCGGAAAGCCACACGATCGACGATCTGGGCATCGATTCGCTCGACTTCCTCGACATCGTCTTCGCGATCGACAAGGAATTCGGCATCAAGATCCCGCTCGAGAAATGGACCCAGGCGGTCAATGACGGCGAGGCGCCGACCGAGGAATACTTCGTCCTGAAGAACCTCTGCGCCAAGATTGACGAACTGCGCGCCGCCAAGGCCGGCTGACACAGCGGAACGGCGCCCGGCGCCGTTCGCCAGCGGGAGGCCCTCGGGAACCGATCGCCGGGCGGGACGGACGATTGGGATAGTGGAACGATTGCATGACACAGAATGCCAGAGACGTGGTGATCACCGGGATCGGGCTGGTGTCCTCGCTCGGCGAGGGCATCGCCACCCATCTCGACGCCATGGGCCGCGCGCCGGCACCGCAGCCGCGGATCGATGCCGAGACCTACGCGCCCTATTTCGTGCACCCGTTGCCGCCCATCGACTGGTCCAGCCAGATCCCCAAGCGGGGTGACCAGCGGCAGATGGAGACCTGGCAGAAGCTGGGCACCTATGCGGCCGGACTGGCGCTCGCCGATGCCGGTATCCCGGCCGACGAGGCCGTGCGCGCCAAGATCGACATGGTCGTGGCCGCCGGCGGCGGCGAACGCGACACCGCTGTCGACGCACTGGTCATGGACAAGGCGCGCGGCGCCAACGACCGCGACCGGATCGTCAACGAGACGCTGGGCAGCGAACTGCGCCCGACCCTGTTCCTGGCGCAGCTCTCCAACCTTCTCGCCGGCAACATCTCCATCGTCCACAAGGTGACGGGCTCCTCGCGCACCTTCATGGGCGAGGAAGCGGCCGGCATCTCGGCCATCGCTTCCGCGCGGGCACGGATCGCCGCCGGCCAGAGCGATATCTGCCTCGTTGGCGGCTCGTTCTCGGCTGAGCGCAAGGACCTGATCCTGAACTTCGACCTCGCCGGCCTGATGCTGCGCGACGACTGGCGGCCGGTCTCCTCGCGCACCGAGGGCCATGACGGCATCACCGTCGGCAGCGTCGGGGCGTTCCTCATCCTGGAATCGGCCGAACACGCCGCAGCCCGTTCGGCCCTCGCCTATGCGCGGCTGGTCAGCGCTTCCGGCGACCGCGGCAAGCGCGACGCCGAGCGCACGGCGGCGCGCTTCGAGGCGCTGCTGCCTGAAGGCGGATCGGCGAGCGACGAGACGCTGATCTTCAGCGGCGCCGCCGGCATCAAGCCGTTGCTGGATGTGGAACGCAGCGTCCTGAACAAACGGTTTCCCGATGCCCCGGTCAGGGCGTATGGGACGATGCTCGGCCATGCCTTCGAGGCGCAGGTCCCGGCCGGCGTGGCGCTGGCCGCCGGCGCGCTGTCTCGCGGTGCGGTGATCCCGCCCTTCGATGTCGGCGAGGAACGCCCGGCTTCAGCGGCCCCGCGGCGCGCCATCGTGACCGCGATCGGTCACCTTCACGCCGAGGGTGCCTGCGAACTGGAAGCCGTGGACGGACGCAGACTGTAAGGATCGGATGATGAGCGCGAACGGCAACACCGCAGAGCTGGACTTTCTCGGGCGCCCGGTGATCGCGATCACCGGGCTCGGCCTCGTCTCGTCGCTGGGCCGCGGCGTCGACGACAATTGGGACGCTTTGTCCTCGGGCCGCTCGGGCATCCACCGGATCGAGCGCTTCTCGACCGACAGCCTGCGCACCACGATCTCCGGCTCGGTGGACTTCATGGGCCCCGGCTCGGAGACCTCGACGGGTCTCTCCTACATGATGGCGGAAGCCGCCGGCTCGGAAGCCGTGCGCATGGCCGGCCTTGCCGACGACGATTTCGGCGGACCGCTGTTCCTCGCCGCCCCGCCGGTGGAGATGGAGTGGCAGCATCGCCTCGCCCTCGACGCGATGGACGGCGCGACCATCGAGGAGGCCGGCTACGACCGCCTGCTGCAGATTGCGCGCAGCCGCCCCGACAAGGCGATCTACAACCTGACCCAGTGCAGCCGCATCTCCGAGCTCCTGGCCGACCGGCTGGGCACGCGCGGCCTGCCGATCACCCTGTCGACCGCCTGCGCATCGGGCGCCTCGGCGATCCAGCTCGGTGTCGAGGCGATCCGCCGCGGCGAGACCGACCGCGCCATCGCCATCGGCACCGACGGGTCGATCACCCAGGAATCGCTGATCCGCTTCTCGCTGCTGTCGGCCCTGTCGACCAATAACGAGTATCCGGAAAAGGCCTCCAAGCCCTTCTCCAAGGATCGCGAAGGCTTCGTCATGGCCGAGGGCGCCGGCGCGCTGGTGCTGGAATCGCTGAGCGCGGCCAAGGCGCGCGGCGCCAAGATCCTCGGCGTCATCCATGGCTGCGGCGAGCGGGCCGACGACTTCCACCGCACCCGTTCCAAGCCGGACGGCTCGCCGATCATCGCGACCATCGCGGCCGGCATCGCCGACGCCGGCATGGAGCCGTCGGACATCGACTACATCAACGCCCATGGCACCTCGACGCCGGAGAACGACCGCATGGAGGCCACCGGCCTTGCCGCGGTGTTCGGCGAGGCGCTGAAGACGACGCCGATCTCCTCGAACAAGTCGATGATCGGCCACACGCTGACGGCGGCCGGCGCGATCGAGGCGGTGTTCTCGGTGCTGTCGATCCAGAACGGCCTGCTGCCGCCGACGATCAACTACGAAGTGCCGGACCCGGCGATCGAGCTGGACACCGTGCCGAACAAGGCGCGTCCGGCCGAGATCGCCACGGTGCTGTCGAACTCCTTCGGCTTCGGCGGGCAGAACGCCTGCCTCGTCATCGGGCGCGAACCGCGCCACTGAATGCCAGGGCCGCGGCGGGATCGACCCGCCCGGCCGGCCATCGGCGTCGCGCGGCCTTCGGGGCCGCACGGCAACGCCGTCACTATCCAGTCTGAGGATCTTCCCATGCGGGCATTGCAACTCGTCGGCGACCGCGAACTCAAGCAGGTGGACCTGCCGCCACCGCCACCGCCCGGCCCCGGCGAGGTCACCGTCGACATTGCCGCGGTCGCGCTGAACCATATCGACGTCTGGGGCTGGCGCGGCATGGCCTTCGCCAAGCGCAAGATGCCGCTGGTCGTCGGCGCCGAAGCGTCGGGCGTCGTCTCGGCGATCGGACCCGGCGTTGCCTCGGTGCTGCCCGGCCAGCTGGTAGCGATCTACGGCGCGCAGACCTGCGGCCTGTGCCGCCCCTGCCGCGAAGGCCGCGACAATCTCTGCGAACACGTCTCGGGCGTGCACGGCTTCCATCTCGACGGCTTCGCCCAGGAGAAGGTCAATCTGCCGGCGCGCCTCTTGGTCCCTGCCCCTCCCGGCTGCGACGCCATCGGCGCGGCGCTGGCGCCGGTGACCTTCGGCACGGTCGAGCACATGCTGTTCGACAATGCCAAGCTCGAGCCGGGCGAGACCATTCTCGTCCATGCCGGCGGGTCCGGCATCGGCTCGGCGGCGATCCAGCTTGCCAAGCGGCACGGCGCGACGGTGATCACCACCGTCGGCTCCGACGACAAGGCCGAGCGCGCCCGGGCGCTGGGTGCCGACCACGTCATCAACTACCGCGTCGACCGCTTCGAGGGCGTCACCCGCAAGCTGACCAAGAAGAAGGGCGTCGACGTCGTCTTCGAGCATGTCGGCGCCGACACCTGGGCGGGCTCGATGCTGTGCATGAAGCGCGGCGGCCGGCTGGTCACCTGCGGCTCGACATCGGGCGTGTCCACCCAGATGAACCTGATGCAGCTCTTCCAGCAGCAGCTGAAGCTGTTCGGCTCCTTCGGCTGCCGCATGGAGAACATGCGCGACGCCATGCAGAAGATGGCCCGCGGCATCGTCCATCCGGTGATCGACGCGGAGATCGGCTTCGACCAGATCGACATCGCGCTGAAGCGGATGGAGGCGCGCGAGGTGTTCGGCAAGATCGTGCTGCGCGTCGCCGACGAGGCCGGCAGCGAGAGCGCAAACCCGCGCGCGGCATGAACCTCTTCGTCGCGCGCTATGCGCTGCGGGCCAAGCGCGCCGCGGACTTCGTCATTGCCCAGGTGCTGTTCGCCGCGCTGCGGACCATCCGGCTGCTGCCGGCCGATGTCGGCCTGTCCTTCGCCGACCGCACGGCGCGGCTGCTGGGCCCGTGGACGAGCCGCCACCGGCTGGCGGTCGACAATCTGCAGCAGGCCTATCCGGAAAAGGACGCGGCCTGGGTCGAGCAGGTGGCGCGGGACAATTGGGGCCAGATGGGCCGGCTCGCCGCCGAGTTCGTGTTCCTCGACGATCTCTTCGATTTCGACCCGGAGAACCCCGAGGCCGGGCGCATCGAGGTCGAGGGCGCCGAAATCTTCGCCGAACTGCGCGAGCGCAAGGGCCCGTTCATCTTCTTCACCGGCCATCTCGGCTGCTTCGAGCTGCTGCCGATCGCGGCGGCCGCCTTCGACCTGGAATTCACCGCCCTCTTCCGGCAGCCCAACAACCGCTACATCGCCAAGGAAGTGCAGGCCGCGCGGCGGACCAGCGGCGGCCACATGGTGCCGTCCAAGGCCGGCGCGGCGTGGTCGCTGGCCGGTATCCTGCAGCGTTCCGGCTCGGTCGGCATGCTGGTGGACCAGAAATTCCGCAAGGGCGAACCGACGACCTTCTTCGGCCGGGAATGCCGCACCAATCCGCTGCTACCGAAGCTGGCGCGCCAGTTCGACTGCGAGATCTACCCGGCGCGGTCGATCCGCCTGCCGGGCGGGCGCTACCGGCTCGAGCTGCAGCCGCGACTGGAGCTGCCGCGAGCCGACAGCGGCGAGATCGACGTGACCGCCACCTGCCAGCTGCTCAACGACGTGGTCGAGGGCTGGGTGCGCGAGCATCCCGAACAATGGATGTGGTTTCACGACCGCTGGAAGAGCGGCAAGGCCCGCCGCAAGCCCGCGCAGCCGAAGCCCGCTTGAGGGCTCGCCGTCGCGACCCGGCCGCTTGCGTGGCCGGGCGCCGGTCGTTCAGCGCTGGACGACGACCCTCGTGTTACGCATGCCCATCTTGCGGACCATCGTATAGAAGATCTTGGCATTGGCGGTGTGCAGGCGCACGCAGCCATGCGAGGCGGGGCGGCCGAGCCGGCTGACGGCACCGGTGCCGTGAATGGCGTAGCCGCGGTGGTCGAAGACCGAATAGGGCATCGGCGACATGTCGTATTTGCGCGAATGCCACATGCGGTGGATGCGCTTGGCCCGCCAGCTTCCCGTCGGCGTGACATAGCCGCGGCGGGCCGTCGAGACCGGCCAGCGATACATCACCCGGCCGTTCTTGATCACCGTCATCGTCTGGGCGGACAGGTCCACCTTGGCGACCAGGCCGGCGGATGCTGTCGAGATGCCGCAGCCGAGCACGCCCGCGATCATCACGATCGCGACCAGTAGTTTCTTCATGTTTTTGACTCCGACCCAAGAACTCCACATTCCCGCCGCAGAAAAACCTAGTTTCAATTCTGCCGCGCGGTCAACTGCCAAAAACGTGAACAGATTAACACGGTCTGGGGACGCGATATTCCGGCAACTGCGCCTCCTCCTCCGCTTCCCTCTGGGTAAGGGTTTGCGCGCCATCAAGACGGCTTCGCGTCTCTTCTGCCGACGCCACCGATCAGCCCTTCGGCCAATGTTCGATAAATCTTTACGTCTTGGACATACGGTCGCAGCGAAATCGGCGCGGAATGGGCGATGGTGCTCAAGTTTTTTTACAGGAATGGACTGACTGTTCTCGGCGGGCTGGCGATCGCCGGCGTCGTCGTGTTCGGCGCGCTGTCCATCGGTGGCGCCACCGTCGGCGGTCTCGTCGAGACCGAGATGCGGACCAAGGGCGAGAACTTCGCCCGGCTCCTCACCCAGCCCGGCGGCAATGTCGATGCCTTCCTCACCGGCCTGTCCCGCGACCCCGACGCCGAAACCGACATCCGCCGGCTGGCGGACCTCGCCAATATCGAGAGTTTCGCGATCTTCGATCGCAACGGCGAAGAGGTCTATCGCACGCGCTCCGACCGCTATGAATGGCTGCTGCGCGACCGCCCGGGCGGCATGCAGTCGGGCGACCGGCTGTCCGAGAGCGTCCTGGCGCGCGAGGGCGACTGGCAGGTCGTCGAGGATGACGGCTTCACCAATCCGACGGTGATCATGCCGCTGATCCGGAACGACCAGACGATCGGCTATGTCTCGATGGTCGGCAACATGGTCGCCAACCGCAGTGCGTTCAAAACGACGCTGGCGAACGCCTCCGCCCTGTTGCTGGTCCTGATCTTCTTCGCCACGGCGGTGCCGCTGCTCCTCTATATCCGCCGCAAGCGCAAGATCGCCGAGGCGGACGAGCGCATCATCTTCCTGGCCAATCACGACGCCCTGACCAAGCTGCTCAACCGGCATCGCATGCAGGAGGAGAGCGACCGGGTGCTGGCCACGGTGCGCGCCACCCGCGAGCGCATGGCCTATCTGTATATCGACATCGACGAGATGTCCGAGATCAACGACCGGCTGGGCCAGGCCGCCGGCGACGAGCTCCTGCGCGTGGTGGCCGACCGGCTGATCGGCGTCGTCGACCGCAACGACCTGCTCGCCCGCCTCGGCGCCGACGATTTCGCCGTCCTGCAGCGCCGGGTCGCCTCGCAGGAAGATGTGGCGGCGCTGTGCAAGCGGATCGTCGACGCGGTGACAGAGCCGGTCGAGATCGAGGGCACCACGGTGACCCCGAGCGTCTCCATCGGCTGCGCGCTCGCGCCCCAGGACGGACGCACCCATTCGGAACTGGTCAAGCATGCCGAGCTCGCGCATCTGCAGCACAAGACCGACAAATCCCGCAACCTGATCTATTTCGAACCGTCCATGGACGAGGCGATGCATCATCGCCGGCATATCGAAGGTCTGGTGCGTCGGGCTCTGGAGAACCAGAGCTTCGAGCTGTTCTACCAGCCGATCGTCAACGGGGACGGATCGCGGCTGCTCGGCTTCGAGGCGCTGATCCGCATGCGCGACGAAGAGGGCAACCAGATCTCGCCGGCGGTCTTCATCCCGATCGCCGAGGCGCGCGGCTACATCAAGACCATCGGCACCTGGGTGATCGGCGAGGCCGTGCGCCAGATCGCGCTGTGGCCGGAGCATCTCTTCGTTTCGGTCAATCTGAGCCCGGTGCAATTCGGCGACGGCGACCTCGTCTCGATCGTCAAGTCGGCCCTCGACAAGGCCGGCGTCGACGGCAGCCGTCTCGAGATCGAGGTGGTCGAGTCGCTGGTTCTTGAGCGCTCCGACGAGATCCTCGCCCAGCTGCGCGAACTGAAGGCCCTCGGCATCTCCATCGACATGGACGATTTCGGCACCGGCTATTCCTCGCTCGGCTATCTCTGGCGCTTCCCGTTCGACAAGCTGAAGATCGACCAGTCCTTCATGGTGGCCTACGAGAATGGCGAGCCCAGCGTGCCGCAGATTCTCGACACCATTGTCTCGATGGCCCACCACATGAACATGAAGGTCACCGCTGAGGGCATCGAGACCCGCGAGCAGGTCGACCTGCTCAAGAGCCTGGGCTGCGACCAGCTCCAGGGCTTCTATTTCGGCAAGCCGATGCCGGCCGAACGGGTGGCCAGCGAAGCGCTGGCGCGGTTCCGCCACGGGCCGTCCGACGACAGCGCGGTGCGTCCGTCGGCGACCGCGTAGCGTCTTCGCCGTACTCCCAGGGACCTCTTCGCCGCGCCGGCGCGATTTCCCGCCCCCCTTCAAATCCCCGCGGCAGCCTGTCGCTGCCAGCCCGCCGGACGCCCGTCTGCAGCGGCCGAACAGGCCGTGGATTTTGCCGCGCGCAGCCCTGTCCGGCTGCCCCACGAGCGCCATATTTGAGAAAACAGGTTGGATTCCGGCCGTTAGCAGGCTAGCCTCTCCAAGAACGTTCAAAGAGATGTCTGCCGTCCGGCAGCAACGAGTCGTATGCGGGCGACATGGGCACAATCACCCCGTGTTCGCGTCGCCATTCCTGCGTACGATACTCGCCTCGCACAAAGAAGTAAGGATTACGCATGAAATTTCTTCTCGCCTCAACCTGTCTCGCAGCCGCCCTGTTCGGGTTCAGCGCCACCGCCTCGGCGCAGGAGAACTGTGAACTGAGCGTGTCGAACATGAACTGGGCGTCGGCAGAGGTTCTGGCGGCGATCGACAAAATCATCCTCGAAGAGGGCTATGGCTGCACCGTGCGCCTCCTGCCGGGCGACACCATGCCGACCTTCGCCTCGATGACCGAGAAGCAGGAGCCGGACGTCGCGCCCGAGATGTGGGTCAACCAGTTCCGCGACCAGATCGACAAGGCCGCCGAGGAAGGCACCATCGCCTTCGGCGCCGAGGTCCTGTCGGACGGCGGCGAGGAAGGCTGGTGGGTCCCGACCTACTTCGCCGAGGCCCATCCCGAGATCAAGACCGTCGGCGACGCGCTGGAGCATCCCGAGCTGTTCCCGGCGACCGAGGATCCGTCCAAGGGCGCCGTCTACAACTGCCCGGCTGGCTGGGGCTGCCAGATCACCACGGCGAACCTGTTCAAGGCCTATGACGGCGAGGAGAAGGGCTTCACCCTGATCGACACCGGCTCGGCCGCCGGGCTCGATGGCTCGATCGCCAAGGCCTACGAGAACAAGGAGCCGTGGCTCGGCTATTACTGGGCGCCGACCGCCATTCTCGGCAAGTACCCGATGAAGAAGCTGCCCTTCGACGCCGAGCACGATCCCAAGGAATGGGCCGAGTGCACGACCCAGGTCGATTGCGCCGAGCCGAAGATCAACGCCTGGACCAAGTCCGAGGTCTTCACCGTCCTGACGCCGAAGGTGCAGGAACAGTCGCCCGAGGTAGCCGAGTATCTGAACACCCGCGCCTGGGGCAACGACACGGTCAACAAGCTCCTCGCCTGGAAGGAAGAGCAGCAGGCGACCGGCGAGGACACCGCCTACTACTTCCTCGAGAACAACCCGGACCTGTGGACCGGCTGGGTCTCCGAGGACGCGGCCGAGAAGATCAAGTCGGCGCTCTGATCCGGACCGGCTGACACGATGACGACGGACCTGCCGGTGGTCGCACCACCGGCAGGTCATTCTCGCCGCTGCCCGATTCCGGGCAATGCGCCTGGCGGGCGCTTGACGGCCGATCCCGGCCGACGCGCCCTGCCCCACGGTTGCGACCGGCACCACGGCCCCCTCGCGGGTCCATCGCCGGCCGTGCGACCGCAGGCCCGCCCCGGGCCCCATGATCCAGAAAACATGCCAAGGAGACCTCGACTGTGGATTGGTTGACCGAATTTCCACAACTGGCGGGGCGAGACCTGCGCTTGATGTCGCGCACGATCGACCAGTATTACCGCTCGTTCTCGCGCGCCTATGGCGACACGATCGAAGCGATCTTCCGCCCGTTGCTCGAGTTCCTCCTGTGGTTCGAACGGCTCCTGATCCAGACCCCGTGGTGGATCATCCTGCTCGTCATCGTCGGCATCGTCTGGCTGGCCAGCCGGTCGAAGGCGATCACCGTCGGCACCTTCGTCGCCCTGATCCTCATCGGCGTGTTCGGCATGTGGGAAGACACCATGCGAACCCTGTCGATCATCGTCGTCTGCACGCTCATGTCGATCATCATCGGCATGCCGATCGGCATCATCATGTCGCGCTCCAACAAGGTGCAGGCGGTCATCAATCCGATCCTCGACGTGATGCAGACGATGCCGTCCTTCGTCTATCTCATCCCGATCGTCATGCTGCTCGGCATCGGCCTCATTCCGGGTCTGCTGGTGGTGGTGATCTACGCCATGCCGCCGATCATCCGGCTGACCAATCTCGGCATCCGGCTGGTCGACAAGGAAGTGCTGGAGGCCGCCAACGCCTTCGGCTCCTCGGGCTGGCAGAAGCTGACACAGGTGCAGCTACCGCTCGCCCTGCCGACCATCATGGCCGGCATCAACCAGACCATCATGATGGCCCTCGCCATGGTCGTCGTCGCCTCGCTGATCGGCGTGCGCGGCCTCGGCCAGCCTGTGCTGCAGGCCATCACCAATCAGTATTTCACGCAGGGCGTCCTGAATGGCCTGGCGATCGTCGCCATCGCCATCATCTTCGACCGCTCCAGCCAGGCCTACGGCAAGCGCCTGCAGCGTCACCGGGAGGCCGCCCATGGCTGATGAGATCGCCATCAAGATCCGCAATCTTTACAAGATCTTCGGTCCCGAAGACAAAGCGATGGTGGATCTCGTACGCCAGGGCATGTCGAAGACCGAGCTCCTCGCCGAGCACAGCCACGTGCTCGGGCTGAAGGACATCAACATCGACATCCCGGCCTCCGGCATCCAGGTGGTGATGGGGCTGTCGGGGTCGGGCAAGTCCACCCTGATCCGCCACATCAACCGGCTGATCGAACCGTCGGCCGGCGAGATCCTGATCGACGACGAGGATGTCCTCGCCATGTCGGACACGCGCCTACGCGATTTCCGGCGGCACAAGATCTCGATGGTCTTCCAGCGCTTCGGGCTGCTGCCCCACAAGACCGTCATCGACAATGTCGCCTACGGGCTGGAGGTGATGGGCAAGTCGCGCAAGGAGCAGCGCGACGGCGCGATGCGCTGGATCGAGCGCGTCGGGCTGAAGGGCTACGAGGACAATTATCCGGCCCAGCTGTCGGGCGGCATGCAGCAGCGCGTCGGCCTGGCGCGGGCGCTGGCGACGGACGCCGACATCCTGTTGATGGACGAGGCCTTCTCGGCGCTCGATCCGCTGATCCGCACCGACATGCAGAGCGTGCTCCTCGACCTGCAGACAGAACTGCACAAGACCATCGTGTTCATCACCCACGATCTCGACGAGGCGCTGCGGCTCGGCGAGCAGATCGCCATCCTGCGGGCCGGTGAGATCGTCCAGCAGGGCACCGCGCAGGACATCGTGCTGCGCCCGGCCGACGACTACATCTCGTCCTTCGTGCGCGAGGTGAACCGTGGCCGGGTGATTCAGGTCGAGACGGTGATGGAGCCGATCGCGCCGGGCGAGGCACCGGCGCCGGAAAGCGTGCCGATCCAGCGCGGCACGATCCTGGAGGAAGCTGCGCGCCGCATGACCGGCGACGGCGTCACCAAGGCGCATGTGGTCAACGGGACCGGCATGCCGATGGGCACCCTGACCATGCGCGGCCTGATGGCGGCCATGGTCACGCCGGTTCTGAAAGACGCGCTGGACGCCAGCGAACTGTAATCCTGCGAGGATGGCCGGCGGCGCAGGGTGTCGCCGGTCGCCGGTCGCCGCAGCGATCTCATCCGACCCGCGACATCCCCACGTTGCGGGTTTCGTGCGATCGGCGACGGCCGCGCCGCCGCGGCAATCAGGCGGCGATGCGGTCCGACAGCGTGGAAGCGCCGGCGCCGAAGATGCGCTCGTAGCATTCGGCCAGAAGGTCGAGATCGACCGGGGCCTGGCGGATCAGCGCCTGCTCGATCCGGGCGCGGTCGTAGCCCTCACGGGCGAGCGCGCGAATGGCGGCGGTGACGATGTCGACCTCGTCCAGTCGCTTCGGCAATCGCTCGAACATGCAAAATCCCCCTGCTTCGTCCCTCTGCGGCGATTCCCCTCGCGCGCTGCCGCGCGAATCGCCATGGTCAAATTATTAACAAAACCTTGCCGGAACTTTGCGGCAACCCCGTTTGCCGCCACGGAAGGCCGTTTGCCATCCGGTGCGTGGGTTCCCTCTTGGCCGCCGATTGTGGCGGTTGCACCGCACAATCCGACTTGTCCCCAAGACATTGTGTCTCAGGTCCCCGCATCTTCCGCGGCGTACGTCGCTTGCCGCGGGCTGACTGCGCGATGACGCGTTCGGAAGATCGCAGCCGCCGCAGGGCCGGCATCATCCGGCCAGACGCACACGGGCCGCTTGCCGCAAGGACCCGTGCCGCCGTCGCATCATCATCAGGCGTCGCCGCGACGCCGCTCGAACCGGAGGCCACCAGATGCCGCATTCGCTGACCCAGCTCCTGGACGCGAAGGGCGTCCTCCTCGCGGACGGGGCCACCGGGACCAATCTGTTCGAGGTGGGGCTGGAGGCCGGCGAAGCGCCGGAGATGTGGCTGGAGAGCCATCCCGACCGGATCACGGCGCTGCATCAGGCCTTCGTCGACAACGGCGCCGACATCATCCTCAGCTGCTCCTTCGGCGCCAATCGCCACCGGCTGAAGCTGCACCAGGCCGAAGATCGCACCCACGCGCTCAACCGGATCGCCGCCGAACTGGCGCGGGCGGTGGCCGATGCGGCCGGTCGTCCCGTCGTCGTCGGCGGATCGGTCGGCCCGACCGGCGAGTTGCTGCAGCCGTTGGGCGCCCTTTCCTATGCCGAGGCCGTCGAGGCCTTCCGCGAGCAGATCGCCGGGCTGAAGGACGGCGGCGTCGACGTCGTGTGGATCGAGACCATGTCGGCGGCCGAAGAGGTGCGCGCGGCGGCCGAGGCGGCGCTTGCCTGCGACATGCCCTATGTCGTCACCGGCTCCTTCGACAGCGCCGGCCGCACCATGATGGGCATCCACCCTTGCGACTTCCACAAGGCGGTCGACGGCCTGTCGCCGCGCCCCGTCGCGGTCGGCGCGAATTGCGGCGTCGGCGCGTCGGACATGCTGGCGACGGCTCTGGAGCTGGAAACGGGTTCGCCGGACTCCGCTTTGGTCGTGAAGGCCAATTGCGGCATTCCGCGCTTCGTCGACGGCGGCACGGTCTATTCCGGCACGCCCGAGCAGATGGCCGATTACGCCCGGCTGGCGATCGATGCGGGCGCCCGGATCATCGGCGGCTGCTGCGGAACCTCGCCACATCATCTCGGCGCCATGCGCCACGCCATCGATACCCATGTGCGCCGTCAGCGGCCGAGCATCGCCGAAATCGTCGAGGCCGTCGGTCCGCTGGTCAACAAGGCGGCGTCGGCCGCAGGCGAAACGGCGCCGCGCACGGGCCGGCGGCGAAGCCGGGACTGATCCGGCTTCGCGCTTTCCCGGTCAGTGATAGCGCGGGATCTTGCCGGCCCGCAGCTTGGCGAGGTAGCCGGTCATCTCCCGCTTCACGACCGGCATCAGGAAGTACAGGCCGATGATGTTGGCGATGCCCATGGCGAACAGCGAGGCGTCGGAGAAGTCCAGCACCGCGCCCAGGCTGACCGACGCGCCGAGAACGACGAACAGGCAGAACAGGACCTTGAAGAACAGGTCCGAGGTCTTGGAATCGCCGAACAGGAACAGCCACGCCTTCAGCCCGTAATAGGACCAAGAGATCATCGTCGAGAAGGCGAAGAGCACCACGGCGAGCCCCAGGACGTAGGGGAACCACGGGATCGCCGTGCCGAAGGCCGCCGAGGTCAGTTCGACGCCGCTGAGCGAGCCTTCCGTGGCGATCTGGCCGAGGCCCTGATCCCAGACATACAGGCCGGTGGCCGGGTCCTGCTGCATGACGCCGCTGATGGTGATCACCAGCGCCGTCGCCGTGCAGATCACCACCGTGTCGATGAACGGCTCGAGCATCGACACGAAGCCCTCGGTGACCGGATGGTCGGTCTGCACCGCCGCATGGGCGATCGCCGCCGATCCGATGCCGGCCTCGTTGGAGAAGGTCGCGCGGCGCAGGCCCTGGATCAGTGCGCCGACGATGCCGCCGGCGACCCCCAGCCCGGTGAAGGCGCCGGCGAAGATCTGGCCGACCGCCCAGCCGATCCGGTCGTATTCGACGCCGATGATCACCAGGGCAGCGCCCAGATACAGCAGCCCCATGAACGGCACGAGCTTCTCGGTGACGCGGGCGATCGACTTGATGCCGCCGACGATGACCATGAAGACGATGATCGCCATGACGACGCCGGTGATCCAGCCGCGGCCGTTCAGGAAGCTCTCCTCGCCGCCGGTGATGACGACCAGCTGCGCATGGGCCTGGTTGGCCTGGAACATGTTGCCGCCGCCCCAGGAGGCGAAGACGCAGAAGATCGCGAAGAGGACGGCGAGGAACCGGCCGAGCTTGGCGTAGCCGAGTTCCGCCATGCCCTTGCGCAGATAATGCATCGGTCCGCCGGAGACGCGCCCGTCGGGAAATTCCTCGCGGTATTTCACGCCGAGGGTGCATTCGGTGAATTTCGAGGCCATGCCGAGAAGGCCGGCAAGGATCATCCAGAAGGTGGCGCCCGGGCCGCCGATCGACACCGCGACGGCGACGCCGGCGATATTGCCGAGGCCGACCGTGCCCGAGACCGCCGTCGCCAGCGCCTGGAAATGGGTGACCTCACCCGCCGCATCCGGCGAGGTGTACTGGCCGCGCACGAGCTGGATGGCATGGCCGACCAGGCGAAACTGCACGAAGCCGAAATAGACCGTGAAGATCGCCGCCGCCGTGATCAGCCACAGGACGATCCAGGGCAGTTCGGTGCCCGGCAGCGGCGCGAAGATGAAGCTGACGAAGGGCGTCGTCACAGGCTCCATGATCGCCGAAAGGGTCGCATCGATGGAAAAGCCCGGCTCGGCGTCCTGCGCTGCGGCGGGCCCGGCCAGGAGAAGGCTGGCGCCCGCCAGCGGCAGGAGAGCGGCGGTCTTCGGCATGACGCAACCTCTGTCTGGATCGAAATTCCGTGGGGCGGATGCAGGGCGGCTCATGGCACAATCACGGTCGGGATGCGGGCGACCTGCGCCAGTCCCAGGGTGACGCTTCCGAAGATCTTGTTCTGGACCGGGCCCCTGCCCGTGCGCCCGACGAAGATCATCGCCGCCTTCTGATGCTCGGCGACCGCGAGGATGATCTCGGTCGGTGCACCGAAGCGGATTTCGCAATCGACGGTGACCCCTTCGGCCGAAATCTCGGCGACGAGCGGATCGAGCAACGTGGTCCTGGCGCGTTCGAGTTCCTGGCGCCGGCGCATCTTGCGCTCGTCGAGTTCCTCGGCGGTCAAGAAGCTGTAGGGCGACCATTGCAGGACGTGGACGATGTGGAGGGCCGCCCCGCTCGCCTTGGCCCGCACCACCGCGTAGTCGACGACGCTGCGATCATGCCCGTCATAGGCAACGACAAAGATCTCGGTCGCCATGGGCGATCACCCCTCTATCGGTCGGTCGGGCAGCAAGACGATCTGAGCCAAACCATCAATATTGATTATGGTAGGTTCAATTCCGGTGATGGCAAACGCTTTTCGCGCCATGCGTGTTGACGCCGAAGGCCGCAGCGCTCGGCGTGACCTCCGTCACCTGGCCCTATCAGCGGGAAATCCTTCGTGTTTCCAGAGGGCTGGGCTCCGGCCGCCCTCACGCGCCCGGCCGCGGGATGCAGCTTCACCGCCGAAGATCATCCGGCCGCATTCGACGCGATCCGAAGGCGTGCAATGCCGCAGGGGCAGCGCTCCGCTCAGGATGTCAGCGGCCGGCGTCGCTTCAGCGCTTCCACGGCGTCGGTCAGGACGGCATGCAGGCGGTCCCGCTCGACCTCGGTCAGCCGTTCGAGATCGAGGAAGATGCGGGCGCCCTCGGCATATTCGTTGATCACGCCGGGCGCCGCGTCCGTGGCCTCGTCGTGGATGCCCTCGACCACATAGGGGATTACCTCGCGGCTGATGCCCTTGAGCGAGATCGGCGCCAGCGGCCGCGCCCGTACATCGTCTTCCACATGGGCATAGGTCTCGTAGCTCATCACGATGCCGCCGGGCTCGGCGATCTGTTCCAGCCGGGCGGCGAGGTTCGCCTCGGCCCCGATGATCGTGTAGTCCATGCGATCGGAGCTGCCGAAATTTCCGACATTGCAGAAGCCGGTATTGATCCCCATCCGGGCCTGGAACGGCTTCTCGATCCCGCGTCGGCGCCATTCGGCGTTGAGCTCCACCATCCGCCGCTGCATGGCGATCGCCATGGCCAGGCACGCCTTGGCATCCTCACGCGGGCCCATGGTTTCGGGATCGCCGAAGAAGGCGAGGATCGCATCGCCGATGAACTTGTCGACCGTGGCGCCATGCTCCTGCGCGATCTTCGACATCTCGGTGAAATACTCGTTCAGAACCTGGGTCAGCTCCTCCGGCTGCAGCCTCTCGGAGGTGACGGTGAAATCCTTGATGTCGGAGAAGAAGATGGTCAGCTTCTTGCGCTCGGTCGAGATGGTGACGTCGCGCTCGCCGCTGAAGATGCTGCGATAGACCTGCGGCGACAGGTATTTGGAAATCTTCATGGAGACCGAGGCTAGGAAGGAATTGGCCTCTTCCAGCTCGGTGTTCATGCGCCCGAAAGTACGGGCCTGGCGCCATTGCAGGGCGGCAAAGCACACGCCGAACAGGCCGGCGCCGACGAAATAGGCGAGGAGATACTTGAAGGAGAGGAGATTGGCGGCGATCGGCTGCTCGATCTCCACCTCCTGGATGCCGCGGATGTCCCCGACCTGCCAGTCCCGCTTCGGGCTTTCGGGATGGGCGTTGTGGCAGGCGACGCAGGCCTCGCCCATCACCACCGGCGCCGCCAGCCGGATATTGCGGTCGAGCAGCGAACCGTTGACCTGGGTGATCAGCGGATGGTCGGCGCCCTTGGTCCGGAAGGTCTGCAGCGCGTCGCGCTCGAAGGCGTCGAGGACATGCGGCGCGCGCTTGGCGAAGACCAGATCGGAGGCGAAGCGGTAGCGGATATTCTCGCCGCGCCGGCCGATCACTTCGCCCAGCTCCAGCGACAGGGTGGCCGGAATCGGGATCGCGCCGGGCACCTCCAGATAATTATGGGCGGCGATGGTCCGGCCCTCGGGATTGGCCAGCACCCGGCCGACGACGTTGCGCGCATAATAGCTGCGGATGTCGGTGATCATGGAATTCAGGCTGTTCGCCTGGGCGTTCAGCGCCGTGTCGGAGAGATGGCGCAGATCCATCCAGACCGCCACCGGCAGAAGCGCCAGCGCCAGCGCCACCGTGATGGCGAAGTAGATCGGCCGTGCCATCAGATACCGGAAGATCGCGCCCATCGTTCTCTCCTCGAACGGGTGGCGCAAATATAACGACAAAACGCGGCAGATGTCTTTGCGTCATTTTCCGGGGCGCCGCGAGCGGCGGGGAAACGCCCCGGCCGCGCAGCCAGTACCCAGCCCGTCCGGCGCGTCCGCCGCGCCTCAGCCGTCAGCGCTCATCGCCGCCGCGCCAGACCGCGCGGTGGATCGTCCGGGCGATCCTCGCCGCCGCGGTGGTTTCGGGCTGGGCGGCCGGGTCCGCCTCTCCCTTTCAGGCGAAGGCGTCGGCCTCGGCGGCCTTGCGCTTTGCCACGAACGCCGTCAGCGCCTCGGCGATGGCGGGATCGAGCGCCGGCGCCTCGTAGGAGTCCAGCCAGCGGCGGCAAAGCTGGCCGGCGCGGTTCTCGGCGCGCAACGCGCCTTCCGCCGACCATTGCTCGAAGGAATTGTTGTCGGCGATGGCCGAGCGGTAGAACGCCGTCTGGAAATTGTCCTGGGTGTGCTGGCAGCCGAGGAAGTGACTGCCCGGACCGACCTCGCGGATCGCCGACATGGCCTGTCCGTTCTCCGACAGATCGACGCCGCGCGAGAAGGCCTGCATCATGCCGAGCTGGTCGCAATCCATCACGAATTTCTCGAAGCAGACGGCCAGTCCGCCCTCCAGCCAGCCGGCCGCATGCAGGACGAAATTGGTGCCCGCCAGCATGGTGGAGTTCAGCGTGTTGGCGCTCTCATAGGCGGCCTGGGCGTCGGGCACCTTGGAGGCACAGAGCGACCCGCCGGTGCGGAACGGCAGGCCGAGGCGACGCGCCAGCTGGGCTGCGCCGTAGGATACCAGCGCCGGCTCGGGCGTGCCGAAGGTCGGCGCCCCGGACTGCATGGAGATCGACGAGGCGAAGGTGCCGAAAACCACCGGGGCGCCCGGCCGGCAGAGCTGGGTGAAGGCGGCACCGGCCAGCGCCTCGGCCAAAACCTGCGCCAGCGTGCCGGCAACCGTGACCGGGCTCATCGCGCCGGCGAGGATGAAGGGCGTGACGATGCAGGCCTGGTTGGCGCGGGCATAGACCTTCAGCGCGCCCAGCATGGTGCCATCGAAGGTCATCGGCGAATTGGCGTTGATCAGGTTGATGACGACGCAGTTCTCGTCGACGAACTTTTCGCCGAACAGGATGCGGCACATCTCCACCGTATCGCGAGCCCGCTCCGGCGCCGTCACCGAGCCCATGAACGGCTTATCCGACAGGGTCACGTGGGCCAGCAGCATGTCGAGATGCCGCTTGTTGACCGGGATGTCGACGGGCTCGCAGACGGTGCCGCCGGAATGATGCAGCGACGGCGCCAGATAGGCGAGCTTCACGATATTGCGGAAATCCTCGATGGTCGCATAGCGGCGCACGCCGTCGAGATCGCGGACGAAGGGCGGGCCATAGACCGGGGCGAAGATGGTCGCCTTGCCGCCGATCTCGACCGAGTTCTCCGGGTTGCGGGCATGCTGGACGAAGGTCCGCGGCGCCGTCTTCAGAAGCTCGCGGCACAGGCCCTTCGGAAACCGGACGCGCTCGCCCGAGACCTCGGCCCCCGCCGCCTTCCACATCTCCAGCGCCTCGGCGTCGTCGCGGAACTCGATGCCGATCTCTTCGAGGATGGTGTCGGCATTCGCCTCGATGATGGCGAGGCCTGCCTCGTCGAGCAGCTCGTATTCCGGCACGTTGCGGCGGATGTAGCTCAGCTTCGTCCCGGACGCGCTCTGGACCCGGGCGGCGCGCCGGGCCGTCGCCCCGCCGCCGGTGCCGCGGCCGCGCCGGCCGCCTTCGGTGCGCGGCGTCTCGCTCAGATGTCCGGTCTCGTCGCTCATCGTCAGGTCTCCGGCCAAAGCGGCAGCCCGCGCCGGCTCAAGCCGCACGGGCGTTCGATCTGTCACCGATACTAGGAGCAGCGCCGGCCGTTGCCGTCTTACCTGCGAAGGCCGGTGACGCGCCGAGAACAATGACGGCGCGGGTCCGCATCGGCCGGACCCTGCCGGGCGCCTGCGCGCCGCGTCGCGCGGCGGCGCGCACGTCGCTTTCGCAATGGCGGATGTCGCAGCAAAGAGATTGCGCGGCTGCGGCTGCCCTAGAGTGAGGGCTGCGGACGGACGAGGCGGCGCAGTCGCTGAAAGTCGCGTTCGGGGCAGTTCCGGGTTCGTCCCGCCACAAGGAATGCGCCATGGCCGATGCCGACGACATCATTCTGGCCGAACTGTCGGACGACGATCTCGTCGCCCAGATGAAGGACGACCTCTATGACGGACTGCGCGAGGAGATCGAGGAAGGAACGCAGATCCTCCTCGAACGCGGATGGACGCCCTACGACGTCCTGACCAAGGCGCTGGTCGGCGGCATGCAGATCGTCGGCGAGGATTTTCGCGACGGCATCCTATTCGTGCCCGAGGTGCTTCTGTCGGCCAATGCGATGAAGGCCGGCATGGCCATCCTGCGGCCGCTGCTCGCCGAGACCGGCGCGCCGAAGCAGGGCAAGATGGTCATCGGCACGGTGAAGGGCGACATCCACGACATCGGCAAGAATCTCGTCGGCATGATGATGGAAGGCGCCGGCTTCGAGATCGTCGATCTCGGCATCAATATCGACGTCGACAAATATCTCGCGGCGATCGAGGACCACCAGCCGGAATTCCTCGGCATGTCGGCGCTGCTGACGACGACCATGCCCTACATGGGCGTCGTCATCGAAGAACTCGACAAGCGCGGGATCATGAAGGAGCTTCCCGTCATGGTTGGCGGTGCGCCGCTGAACCAGGAGTTCGCCGATGCGATCGGGGCCACGCAATATGGTCGCGACGCGGCAATGAGCGCAGAGCTCGCCCGCGCACTGGTTGGGCAGAACCACTGATGGCCGGCGCCGCTCGCCGGTCGGGCGGACGGCAGTCGCGACTGGAACGGCGTGCCAAGCCGCGGGGCGAGGCGGGATCGGTCGGCGCGACGCTTGCCACCACGGCACGAAATCCCGACGGCCCGGCGCTGATCCTCGCCTGCGGTGCGCTTGCCAATGAGGTTATCGCGCTGCGTAAGCAGCTGGGGATAGGCGAGGAAGAGCTGGTCCTGCACTGCCTGCCCGCCGAATTGCATAACCGCCCGGCGCAGATCGCGCCGCGGGTCGACGAGTTCCTCGCGCAGCATCGCGAGAAATACTCGCAAGTACTGATCGGCTATGGCGACTGCGGAACGGGCGGTGCGCTTGATGCCGTGCTTGCACGGCACGATGCAGAGCGCTTGCCGCATGCGCATTGCTATGAATTCTATGCAACCAGCCCGCTTTTTGAGGATATCGTTGAAGCAGAAGTAGGCAGCTTTTTCGTCACC